>JAWOJI010000272.1:0-2677 GCA_046481735.1 Desulfatiglandales bacterium
TTCGTTTCCGGGTCAAAGGCTTCTTCCCTCTCTTCGGGGAGTTCTTCGAGCAGGGTGTCCCGCTTGATCCCGGCCTTCAGACCGGCAACGAGGAGTGCCACTTCCAAAGGATCGCCCACGGCTTTGCCTGCGTCTTCCGGAGACTTCCGGGCCAGGTTGGCGTTATTGCAGAGGACAATAGTCTGGAGCATATGGCGGAGAACTTCGTGTTCAGAAGGTTTCACCTTTTTCTCCTCCACATAGAAGCCTTCTTCTTCGTTGTTCCCGCCCTTCACCACGATTTCCTCGATGCCCTTTTCCGACGGGAGGGCGAAGCGCTCGACCTTCATCCGGTTTTCTGTGAGCGTCCCTGTCTTGTCCGTAAAAATGACGTTTATCGAGCCCAGGGTCTCCACCGCTGAAAGGCGGTTCACCACAGCATTGATTCTTGCCATCCGCCACATACCGCGGGCCAGCGCAATGGTCGCCACGATAGGCAAGCCTTCGGGTATCGCGGCCAGGGCCAGTGTGATAGATGTCTCGATGAGCAGGAGGAGTTCCTTGCCCGCAATCAGCCCGCTTATCAGCACAAGGACGGCGACCGCGAGGGTCACCCAAATCAAGCGGTAACCGAGACGGTTCAACCGTTTCTCAAGGGGCGTTTCTTCGTCCTCCGCGGCTTGTTCGGCGAGCTCGGATATCTTCCCCAGTTCCGTTTCCATGCCTCTGTTGACCACCACGCCGTGCCCTGAGCCTCCTGCGAGGGACGTGCCTTTGAACAGCATGTTGGTTCGTTACGCCAGGGGAACGTCTTCTTCCGTGTGATCGGTGTGTTTGGAAACCGGGACCGACTCTCCGGTGAGAGCCGACTCGTCCGCCTGCATTTTGTTCGCCTCTAAGAGCCGGATATCCGCGGAGAGGATGTCACCGGCCTCAACCACGACGACATCCCCGGGCACCAGGTCCTCGGCAGGAATTTTTTCGACTTGCCCTTTCCTGCGAACCTTTGCCTTTACCCGGGTCATTTGCTGAAGCGCTTCCATGGAGCGGACCGCATTCAGTTCCGTAAAAAATCCGATGGCGCCGTTGACCATAATGACGACGACAATGGCCAGACCCTGCATCCACTCTCCGAAGGAAAAAGAGAGGATCGCCGCCAGCACCAGGAGGAGCACGATGGGGCTTTTGAACTGATCGATGAGAATCGTCCAGGCGCTTTTTTTTGCCGCCTTGCGCAGGCGATTCGGACCGTAATGCTCGCGCCGCTTCTTGACCTCGCCGGGGTCGAGACCAGTTTCCGGATCTACGTCGAAATCGGAAAGAACTTCCTCGAAAGGGACGGCCCATGGAGCATTTTGCGTTGTGCCCTTTTCCATATCCTTCTCATGAGGTGCTTGGATTGTCTGTTTCATTGTCTACCAAAAAATGCGCTGTAGTATTAGTCCCTCTTCGTTTCGCCGCCAAGTGCCGTGCCGCACTCCTCTGATGCATAAGGAGAAAGCGAAGGTAGGTCATTCCTGTATTTTTGCTGCGCCATCGTTGTATCCTGCCAATACGCCGTTGATATTGCCCGGTCCCACTGCTAATATTTAGGCTGACAGTCAGGAACCGTCGACAAAAGAACCGGTGGGTGGAGATCATCATACTAGACCAAAATTGAAAAGGAGGAACTATGCCGATCACATTGCCCGATTTGCCTTATGGAAAGGAAGCTCTGGAACCATTCATCAGTGCAAGGACCCTCGAAGTGCACCACGGTAAGCATCACAAAGCATACGTGGACAATACCAACAAGCTCATTGAGGGAACGGACCTTGCCGGCGCCGCACTTGAGGACATTGTGAAGAAGGCGGCGGGTGACCCATCCAAAACCGGGCTGTTCAACAACGCAGCTCAAGTGTGGAATCACACGTTCTATTGGAATTGCATGAAGCCGAACGGGGGCGGACCTCCGGCAGGCGCCGTTTTGCAGAAGATCAATTCCGACCTCGGCAGATATGAGAAGTTCGTGGAAGAGTTCAAGAACGCCGGGATGACCCAGTTTGGAAGCGGCTGGGCGTGGCTCATTTTGAAGGACGGGCGGCTGGAAATCACCAAGACCGCCAACGCCGACACCCCGATGGCACACGGGTCAAAACCCCTTCTCGTGGCGGATGTTTGGGAACACGCCTACTACCTGGATTACCAGAACAGGCGGGCGGATTACCTCACAACCTTTATCGAGAAACTCATCAACTGGGATTTTGTGAATTCCTGCCTTGGGTAGGTATTGACTCGATTCGGCAAAGGCAATCATTACTTGGCGCCGTGTACCATAAATAAGTTTCGAAAGTCTTTGAGGGACCCCCTCCCCTTCCTCCTCCTCTTTCCTCCGCAGTACCTCTGCTACGGAGGACAGGTACCAGGGGATGGGAAGGACTTGGAATGCCATGAATTTCCTCCCCTTTGATGGGAGAGGTTTACCCGCGTCAGCCGGGTTAGGCTGTAGTGGTAAGGTGGATTTTGTTAAGAAACTTTTGGGACATGGCACTGCTAGTGTCTCCAGAGTTTTGTTCCCAAAGGTTGGTGCGAGAGATTTGCCCTTTGCCCCTGCTGTCTGCCTCACGTCATCGGCTCTGCCGTGCACCGTGAGCCCTGTGCCGTGCCTCTCTCACTGATTCTTAATTCTTTCATAGAGCCGCTCCGTGTCTTCTCGGCG
>JAWOJI010000316.1:0-6584 GCA_046481735.1 Desulfatiglandales bacterium
CCTTCACGGGCCTGGTTCCGGCCATGGCCTGTCGGGGTCGCAGGAAAGCCGGCAAGCCGAGGCCACCCACCGCGAACGCGGCAATCCCACAGGAACCGAGCTTGATAAAATAGCGTCTCTTCATCTTGTCCTCCTATGAAAAAGATTGTCGGCCGCGAGCTCCGACAGGGCCTGGAAAGTCGATGCATCATATTTCTCGGCATGAATGCAATGGGACCCTGAGGGGAGATTCTGAAGAGGGGCATCGAAATGATTCATGCAGGATTGGAAATCATAAGTTTCCGTCAAAAGATAGTCCATACGCTCAATTCTGCATTTCGGCGGTGGGGTGGCATGTATTCAACCGCGGATGAGAGGTCGGGAGGCCGTGTCGCATTCACTCGGCCCATGCCATAATCCGCGGACTTACATACGTTGCGTTTTGCTGCACTGCCTTTACGGCCTTAGGCAGTTCCTCGAGGGCGCAGTCCTTGAGCAGGTACCCGCAGGCGCCGGCCCTCAGTATCTTCTCGGCAAAACTTCTGCTTGCGTTGTTCGACGAGGCCAGCAGCCTGGTGGCGTTGAATTTTTTGGACATTCGTCGGAAGGCCGTGACGACGTCGAAGTGCTCCAGGTGCACATCCACGATGGCCACATCAGGGTTGAGCCCTTTCAAGAGCCGTTCCGTCTCTTCGGCGTTGTGAGCGGTGGCTGCGATTCGCATGCCTGGGTGATCATCGAGCAGGGATGCGAAGATTTTCCTCAAATGCTCGTTTTTCTCGACAAGAAGAATGGAGATGACCACGCCCTTTTCCCTTCTTATTTATAAGGATGGCGCCTTCGTAAAAACCGCATATCCCTGATTAGGTTGTATAGGTGAAACGGGAATGGGGTGTAAATCGGGGGAAACCTGATTGTGAGGTGGGCAAATCCTTAATTGTTTCTGAGAGGCTGGGTGGATACGACACAAAAGAGTATTTTCGGACTTTTTACCGTGAAAATCCCCCCTGGCCCCCCTTTTTAAAAGGGGGGAAGATTTTGCGCAGATGCCTTAACCCTCCCCCTTTGGTAAAGGGGGATAGAGGGGGATTTTCATAAGTGGGGGTGGCCTGCACCAAGGTCATGAGCGTTTACGAAGCCGTCAAGATTGGGTGTGTCAACTTGAAAGCGGCACTTTCAAGTTGTTCGAAAGCGTTGATGAAAAGCTGATTGACTTGGTATTTTATTACGCATATAATATACGTAAATGTACTACGCGAGGTTCCATCATGAAGACGGCAACCGTTGGGGAGATCCAGAAGAATTTCGCTCAGGTCCTGAGAGAGATCAAGGCCGGGGAGGAGATTGTTGTCACCAGGAGAGGGAAGCCCGTAGCCGTGATCGTCGCCATGGGCGCAAAGAAAGGCATTGATTGGCCGGATTTCTTCAACGAAGGAATAGAAATCAAAGGGAAACCTGTGAGCCGGATTGTGATTGAAGACAGAGAGGACAGGTTCTGAATGATCTACATTGACACAAGTGTCATCGTAAAGCTTTATGTAAAAGAACAGTATTCTCGCGAGAGTTCGAACTGGCTCAGACATCGGGATGAGGCTATCCCTTTGACCCCCTTTCACGAGGTGGAGTTTACCAACGCTATCAAATTGAAACGGTTCAGGAAGGAAATGACAGGCAGGCAAGTTGGTGCTGTTCTCGAAAGATTCAAGGAGCACGAGCTGCGCGGGGTGTTTTATCGACCTCAGATCCACTGGGCGGATGCTCTTTCACTTGCCATTGATCTATCGACGGAGCACACCGAAAAAATCGGGTCCAGATCATTGGACGTGATCCACGTGGCTTTGGCTCTTTCTTTGAAGGCTGACGGTTTTCTCACCTTTGACGACAAGCAATCAAACCTGGCAATTCGTGCGGGTCTGAGGGTAGTACACCTCGGAAAAACGTGAGCTGTGGTTTTCAGGTGTTTCAGGTGTCGATGGAAATGATTCCTTCCCGGATGGCGTACACGGTCAGCTCCGCAGTGCTTCTGATGTTGAGCTTTTCCATGATGTTGCGGCGGTGGGTTTCGATGGTCTTGACACTCAGGTTTAGGGAGTCGGCGATTTCCTTGGTTGATTTGCCCTCAGCGATCGACTGGAGAACTTCTCTCTCCCTCACCGTCAACAGGTGGGTGCTCAAGGATTCCCGAACGGAAGCCAGCGACCTGTAGTCCTCGATCAGGGTGCCGGCGATTTTGGGGCTCAGGTACACCTGTCCTGCCATCAGGGTCCGGACGGCGTGGATGAGTTCTTCGAAAGCGCAATCCTTGAGCATGTAACCCGACACCCCTGCTTTTAGCATGCCGAGCACAAACTTCCTGGTTGAATGCATCGAGAGAGCCAGGATCTTCGTCTCCGGGAGCCTTGCCAGGATCTGGCTGCTTGCATCGATGCCGTTCAGCCCCGGCATGTTGACGTCCATCAGGATCACGTTGGGCCTCAGTTCAAAAGCGAGCTTTATGGCCTCCTGCCCATTGCTTGCCTGGGCGATGACTTCCATGCCCGGTTCCTTGTTGATCAGTGAACGCAGGCCTTGGCGCATGATCTGGTGGTCGTCGGCCAGCAGAACCCTTACGGTCACGACGGTTCCTCCTCTAGATGATCGGCATGGATGGGAAGAGTGATATCGACCCTCGTTCCTCCGCCCGAAGATAAATCAATGGTGAAGGTTCCTGAGATTGATTTCAGTCTTTGATCCATTGTGGCAAGCCCGAATCCTTTCGGTTTGCCGTTGTTCAGCAGGACAGAGGAATCTGGAAAAGATCTTCCGTTGTCTTCGACCGTGATCCGGAGCTGCTCTTCGGAGACATGGACGGTCAGGGACGCTTTGCTTGTCCCTGCGTGCTTGAAAACATTCAACAACAGCTCCCGAACCGCCATGTAGAGTATCACGGCCTGATTTTTGTCGAGAACATCTTCTCTTCCTCTCCAGGAAAACTCGATATCAAATCCATGGATCGAAAGGAAATACTCCACAAGCTCTTCCAGGGCATGATACAAGTCGGCCTCCTGCAGCGCCGGGGGGCTCAATTCAAAGGACAGGGACCGGGTGTCTTCGATGGTCTGTCCGATCAGATCGCGCGTTACGGCGATCATGTCTGCAACATCTCCGGACGGCGCCGCCTTGAGAGCCATGCCCAGTTTTATTTTTGAGATGGCGAGGTTCTGGCCGATGCGGTCGTGAAGCTCAACGGCGATCCTTCTGCGCTCCTCCTCCTCCGAAACCATGAGTTCGGCCGTCAGAGCGCGGAGCTTTTCCTCATGGAGCATCAGCTCTTTTTCGGCTGTCAGGCGCTTCGAAATTTCGAGGGCCACCTGTTTTTGCTGCAATGCCGTTTCCGCCTGTTTCCACTTGGTCAAGTCCTGGACGACAGCCATGATTTCCTTAACCGCGCCGTCGGCGCCAAACATGGGGACGAACCGGATGTGCACGTAGAACCGCCTAGATTCCACCGTCACATCCACTTCGACGGACCGAACCGAGCGGGTCTCCAGTGATTCGCGGAGGGTAGGCAGATAGATGGAGCACACATCTAGGGGCCAGATATCCTGATCGCGCCGCCCCATGAAGTCACCGGCCGGACGGCCTGAAATCCGGCTGATGGCATCATTCACGTATTGAATATTCAGTTCCTGGTCGTAGATCACCACCCCGTCGGGAATGTTTTCGAGGACTCGCCGGAACCCCTCGCTGCTTTCGTGCAGAGCCGCCTGGAGCTCGCGAAGGTTGTGAATGTCGCTGCTCGCGCCATACCACTTGAAGATTTTGCCCGAATCGTCGTGCACCGGGACGGCCCTGCTCTTGAACCACCGGTAGGTGCCGTCGTGGCGGCGGATGCGAAACTCGGCGTCGAAGAGAGTTCCGGTCTGAACAGCATTCTCCCACCTCTCCATGATTACGGGGCGGTCTTCGGGATGGAGGTTTTCCAGCCAGCCGTATCCCAGATGTTCGTCTTCACCCAAACCGGTGTGGGCAACCCACCGCTTGCTGAGAAAATCGCAAGCGCCTTCGGGAACGCAGGTCCACACCAGGTGAGGCAGCCCTTCCGCAAGCTCCTTCCACCGGCTTTCGCTCTGACGGAGGGCCTCCTCCATCTGCGCCCGTTGTGCCGCTGTCTCGTATGCCAGAGAGGCGGTCTCCCGAAGCTCGGTGATCCTCGGCATGGGCGGTTGGCCCGCCTCTCCTCCGGACTTGCTCCAGGAAAGCATGGAATCACGGAGCAGGTGCATATCGCGGAGAATCAGCCGGCCGCAGCGGAAAGCCACCGCTGCCGAAAAAACTGCGGCAAGCAGGACCAGGCCCGATCCAATAGCCAGATCTCCCCACAAGGGCGCGATCACCTGTTCCCAACCCCCTTCCGCGCCTTCCGTCCATTGCGTTTCACGGGATCGGGCTGAAGCAAAATGCTTCCACTGAATATATGCGAGAGCGATTAGCGCAGGGAAAAAGGCCGCCGTGAGGAGAAAAGTCAGGATCCGGCGGATGGATTGGGGTCTGGGTGATTTCTTAGATAAATCAGGAGGTTTTATATCAATAGACAATAGAAAAAACTCCACACGATCAGAGCCTGCCAGCCTTTGGTGTTTTCTACAAAAACAATATAATATACTTTCCTAGGACAAAACACAAGAGGCTCAGGGCGGCTGCCCTTTCAGACAGGCGAGGAAACTTTCAGGAGCATGTCCACCACGGCCGCACATGATGGCCTCTGCGCATGTAAACTTCGCCGCCCAAATAAATGAGAAGACTTCGTAAAAGTCCCTTTTGAATGTCATTTCGAGTGAAGCGAGAAATCTTGTCTCAATAATACATTGAAACGATTAGAGTTCAACGAACGCCTCACCGAAACAGGTGTTGGGTAACTCCTGTATCTTCCTTTCAAGGGAGGAGCGCATGAACACGGCCCTTCATCCCCATGGCGGGATGAAAAGGCTTGTCGCAATAAAACTCATATGTGCCGGCCTCGGGGAGGGGTATTTCCACGGAGACGCTTTTCTTCCCGGGCAGGTCCACGCTTTCAATGATGCGGCCCCCTTGATCTTGGTGGAACTCTTCTCCCAGTCGCCCGGCTGCCGGACGTCGATCACTGCCAGGGAGGGATCGCCCAGTCGGGACTTGAGTTCCTCCACGGACATGCGCGGCGCGGGTTGATCGGACTTCTGCCGAACGGTCTTGCAGCCCGCCAATCCGGCAAACAACACCAGCGCCAGGAACAATGCCAGTACTGACCACCTTCCGTTTCTCATTCCTTTCTCCTTTCTCTCCTTGAAATCCGGCGATGAAATCCGCCGCGGCATGATGCACCGCACTATCCCTCGCCCCTAAATCCACCGCCTAATTCGGGTTCATTGAAGTGAATCAAACGGTTGGATAATATTCCTGATCACCAGGAAGGCATCAGATGCAAGGCTTCCGAAATCCCGAGGAATGAGGCGTACAGACCGGTACGCCGCAGTGACGAGGGATGTTTACCCGCCTCTGGAGGGAGGGTAACGCAGCAGATGATGTCTTGATGGTGGATCAGGGTCGCCATGCAGGGGTTGACAATCAGATGAATCCCGTATTGCCGCGTACGGGTTCACCGTATTTGTAAAGTTCGCCAGGGAGAGGGTGAGCGCTTTTTTGCCCCCGGGCGGCCGGTCCTGCAGTCGCCTGAACAGCCTGTGAGGGGCCTTGAAATGGCCGTTCAAGGTTGTGTACTCCCCTGAAAGAGATTATGTTTCTAATAAAAGAGAGATTCTTCCAGCGGAAGAGAAAGGAGAAAGCGGATGACAAAAAAATCATTGTTTATTGGAGCAATTCTGTGCTTTCTCTCGGCGCCTCTGCTGGTGGCGGCCTATTCATCCGCGGATGCGTTGGAAGCTCCGCCCGTGGCCCAGGCTCTGGTGCGGGAAGGAGATTTTGCGGTGAGACTTGCGGAAGCCCTTAAGCTGGGAGCTCCGGCAGGCGAGGTGGAGGCCATGAGCGCCCTGGCTGCAGCAGGCGTCGCGCCCCAAAACGGGTGGATCGCCGACTACCCGATTACCCCGGATATCCTGGGTGAACTGGAAAGTGCGGTGGCGGATGCTGCAGATAGCGGGCGGCTGACCGTTTTGAGGGACGAGGCCCTGGTGGCCTTCCGGGGTTTGGCCGTGGAGTTCGACCTGGCAGCCGTGGCTGCCGCTCCCCAAGGAGGCGATCTGCAAGGCGAGCCGCCCCAGAGCTACCCATTGCACTCGGACCCTGCGGTCGTCCACAACCACTACTACAGCGCGGGCCCGCCCGTGGTCACCTATTACCCTCCTCCACCGGATTACTTTTACCTGTATGGGTGGGTGCCTTATCCCTTTTACTGGCACAGCTTCTGGTTCCCGGGTTTTTACATTCTCCACGATTTCAACCGGGTCGTCTATGTCCGACACAGGACGGTCAAAGTGGTGAGCAACCACGTGTTCGTGCCCCGGGCGACGCTGCAAACCTATTCCCACCGGCGGGTGCTCGCCCGCGTCGATCGCCTCCTTCCCTACGAGAAGCGCGAGGCCTTGCGCGACGCGGTGGGGACTATCACGGGCGTGCCTTATGCGGCGTGG
>JAWOJI010000333.1:0-12349 GCA_046481735.1 Desulfatiglandales bacterium
AAATTATTACCGTTTTCATCTTTAATTGGCGTGATGGTAACTTGTTCCCAATAAAATTTTCCGCTTTTTGTTTTATTTTTCATTTGCCCGCTCCAAATGTTGCCGCGCTCGTTTGCAGATCATCAAAGAGTGGTTGGAAAACGAGCAGCCGGATGTTCTCTGCCTCCAGGAGATCAAGGTCCAGGACAAGGATTTTCCGGTCCTGGAGTTTGAGGCCTTGGGGTACCATGCAGTTTTCAAGGGGCAGAAATCCTACAACGGGGTGGCGATGGTCACGCGCCGCGCGGCGGAATCAATTCGCCAGGGTCTCCATGATGAACCGGATGAGGAAGCCCGCTTTCTCAGCGCAAGGATCGATGACATCTCCCTGGTCAATGTTTACGTGCCCCAGGGAGTTGCGCCGGGGACGGAGAAATTCGCCTACAAGTTGCAGTGGCTCAAAGATCTGCTTTCCCACCTGCAAGAAACCTACAAGCCGAGTCTCCCCTTGTTGATCACCGGAGACTTCAACGTGGCCCTCGAACCGATCGATGTATACGACCCCGAAGGCCTGAGGGGCGGGGTGGGGTTTCACCCCGACGAGCAGGCCCTCATGAGAGAGTTTTTTGCCTGGGGTCTCGTCGATGTGTTTCGGAAACACGAACCGGGAGCGGGTTTTTACACCTTCTGGGACTACCGCATTCCCAATGGGTTCAAACGGAAGATGGGCTGGCGCATCGACTACATCCTGGCTTCTCCCTCCCTTGCAGCCGGATCACGGAGGGCATGGATTGACGTGGAACCCAGAAAGGCTGAAAAGCCGTCGGATCACACGTTCCTGGCGGCAGAGTTCGACGTGTAATTTACCACAAAGCACTCTGTGGGCATAGAGAATCGCCCGGAAGAAGTTTTATACCATGTTGGGGCCTGCATGTCGGCCCTTGCAGGTCGGGTTCAGCGCAGAGGCCGGTCAGCGAATGACGACGGACAAAGGACAAACCGCTACAGGCTCCTGGAAGGGCAGAGGTTAAAAACCGGGCATCGGCCGTGATCCGGCTTTCTGGCCTTGCAGACGGCCCTGCCGTGGTAGATGAGGATATCGGAAAAGCGGCGCCATCGCTCAGGGGGGAAAAGCTGTTGCACGTCCGTTTCGATCTTGTCGGGGTTGTCGCTGTCCGTAAGTCCAAGCCTGATTGAAAGACGCTTCACGTGGGTGTCCACCACCACGCCGGGAACGTTGAAAACGGCCCCCAGGACACAGTTGGCCGTTTTCCTCCCGACCCCGGGAAGTTTGAGCAATTCCTCCATGGTTGAGGGGACTGTGCCGCCGTAAAGGTCCAGGAGAGTCTGACAGCATCCCTTGAGGGACTTGGCCTTGTTCTTGTAAAAGCCCGTGGGCCGGATGTCTTTTTCAAGCTCCGATATGGGAGCTTTCACGTAGTCTTCGGCTTTGCGGTACTTCTTGAAGAGGGTTTTCGTGACTTCATTCACCTGCCGATCCGTGCATTGAGCCGAAAGAATCGTGGCGATGAGCAGTTCGAGGGGCGTGCGGTATTCAAGGGCTGTTTTTTCATATGTGTAGAGGGGATCGAGAATTTCGAAAATCAGATCTGCTCTTTGTTTCTTTTTCTTGAGGCTTTCCATGGTTTGTGCCGCTCCCGTAGCGATTTTTGTGACGCGAACTATAAATCAACGGAGGTTGCGGGTCAAGGCCGTTTGTGGAAAAGCCCTGTGTAGAAAAGCTGTTGACGGATTTTCCTTCAGCAGTATACAATGCTTGCGTTGGCTTCGACATATCCCGGGTGTGCGTTGATCTTTTTCAGCAGGGTGATGTTATGGGCATGGCCAAAGTCTACTTCATGAACGGCCCGAACAAAGGCCGAAGCTATGAGATCGCAAAAGACACGATCTACGTCGGCCGTTCTCCCAAGAACGATGTGCGGATCACAGACAAGTCGGTTTCCCGCGTTCACCTCAGGATCGTGCAAAAGGGAAACCGGTACTTCATCACGGACCTGAAAAGCAGAAACGGGACATTCATCGACGGTGTCAGGATCGGGCCGAATCTGGAATATGAAGTACTGGAAGGCAAACCCGTTGCCATAGGAAAGACTTTTTTTTCCCTCGGCAGCCCCTATCCTGACGACGTGCTTGCCGTCCTCGACTCTATCGACCTGTTCAAGGAACTGGACAAGGACGACGGCAGCTCCCTCAAGGACAGACCGTCCACTGCCAAGAAGAACATGGAGCTGATTTACAAGGTCTCGACGGTGCTGATGCAGAGCGTAAACACGAAGGAGATCCTCGAAAAGATCATCCATCACATCATGGAAGTTCTCAGACGAATCGACCGGGGGCTCATCTTTCTGGTGAACCTGGAGACCGGCGAAATCGGAGATGCCATATCCATAAGCAAGAACAACGATCCCGGGTTCCTCCGAGGGTACAGCCGCACGATTGTCGATCGCGTTTTCAGGGAAGGCAAGCCCGTTTCCATGTTGGACACTCTTGCGGAGGGGGAACGCAACCTTTCGGAAAGCATTCGCATCAACAAGATCCGGTCCGTAATGTGCGTGCCGCTCATCAGCAGGGCTCGGGTCATGGGTGTCATCTACGTGGACTCCGTCCAAAGGCCGAACGGATTCAGAAAGGAAGACCTGGAGCTTCTCACCGCCTTGAGCAGTCCGGCGGCGCTTGCGATCGAGAATTCCCAACTCTCCGCCCTGCCAAAACAGGCGAGCTCGGCCTGATCTTCGTCGGGTGAAGTTGAATTTGCCGGCCCAGCGGCAACCAGGGACAGAAGTGGCGATCATCGAGGTTCACGTCGAGGAAAGCGTTTTCAGGGATTTCCCGAGCTTCCGCCGAGGGCTCGTTCTGGCTGCGGGACTCGAAAATCAGGGGCATTCCCCGGAGCTGGAAAACAAGCTCGAGGATGCACTGTCTCAGGCGGCCATGAATCCTGTTGACTTGAAAACGGATCCACGGGTTCTAGCCTGGGATGAGGCTCATCGCAAGTTCGGCTCCAACCCCAGGAAATTCCCTCCTGCCCATGCGGCTCTTCTCAAAAGGGTCCAGAAGGGAGGCGTCCACCTCCCTTTCATCAACAAGGTCGTGGCCATCATGAACTTCAACTCCATTGCCGACTGCATCCCTGTCGGAGGGGACGACGCGGAACGCGCCGGCAAACGCCTTTCCTTGCGGCGGGCGAGGGGCGATGAGGTTTTTTCTCCTTTGGGTTCACCGGATGCGCAGGAGAGACCGGACCCGGGCGAGGTGATTTACGTGGTGGAGGACTCGGGGGAGGTCATGTGCCGCCGCTGGAACTGGCGAAACGGCCACGGGACCCGGATCACCGAGGAAAGCAAGGTCATGATCATGAACATCGACGGTTTGGGCGAGGAGAGCGAAGCGAGGGCCGTCCGAACCAGGGACAGGGTGGCTCAAATGTTGGAGAAGCACTGCATGGCCCGAACGACGGTGGCGCTTCTCTCTCCGTCCGCGCCAGTCCGGTCCTTCGAGATTTGACGGCTTCGTAAAAAGTCCATCTGCGGCGTACAATAACACAAAGGTGCAAGGTTTACGGTGCACGGTGCACGGATTACCCCGTTCTTCGCTATCGGCCGCGCGCCTTGCATCTGGCGCTTTTTACGAAGTCATCAGATTTAGGAAAAGATGAAAAAAGCAGTTTTTATCATCATCGCGCTGCTCGTTCTTGCCATGCCCTGCGCCTACTGGATCGGCGGGCTTGCGTTCGTTTCCTCCGCGGGGGAGGCGATCTATGATCTCGGCCGTCTGTGCGCCCTCGTCGTCTTTGTCCTGATTTTTTTTCAGTACCTCCTGAGCGCGAGGATCAAGTGGATTGAAAGGGGGATCGGCCTGGACCGGATGCTGACGGTCCACAAGAGGTCGGGCCTGATCGCGTTTTGCCTGATTTTCGGCCATCCCGTGCTGATGGCCTTTGGAGAGAGACTCCAGGGCTTTTCCACCCCTTTTCACTTTTTCAAGGTTCTTGGGCTGGCCACCCTTCCGGTCCTTGTTCTTTCCGCGGGAGCGGCGCTCCTCTCCAAGCGCCTCCGGGTGAAGTATGAAACATGGAAAAGCCTGCACAAAGCGGGATATGCCCTCTTTCCTCTGGCTTTCGTCCACAGCTTTCTCCTAGGGGGGACGGTGCAAAAAGGGCCTGTGAGGCTGCTGTGGGCGCTTCTCCTGGTGCTTTATGCTCTGGTTCTCTGTCACAAAGGGCTCAGGCGATGGTCTTTGAGGCGGCAGCCTTTCAAGGTGACCGAAGTGAAGCAGGAAAACCCCTCGGTTTGCACCCTCTCTTTTGAGGGAAACCCCGGAAAATACAAGCCCGGCCAGTTCATGATCCTTCAGCTCAACAGGAAAGGGGTCGTCTCGGAATCTCACCCCTTTACGATCTCTTCGAGCCCGACCTCGAAAACGCTGTCCGTCACCGTAAAGGACGTGGGTGATTTCACATCCACCGTGAACCGCACGGCGCCGTCCGACCCGGCCTACATCGACATGCCATACGGGGTATTCTCCTTTCTCAACAGCCCGGGAGACTCGTACGTGTTTGTTGCCGGAGGCATCGGCATTACTCCGTTTATGAGCATGTTGAGATACATGAACGACAGGGGACTGGGCCTCAAAATTCTCCTTCTGTGGGCAAACCGGACGGAGAGCGACATCCTTTTCAATGAGGAGCTTGCGGCTCTGGAACAGAAGATCCCGTCACTGAAAGTCGTGCATGTTCTCTCCCGCCAGGAGTCATGGGAGGGCGAAAAGGGGCATGTAGACCGGGAGAAATTGAAGAAGTTCGTGGAGGATTTTGCAGAGCCCGTGTTTTTTGTCTGCGGTCCACCGGCCATGATGCAAGCCGTTGAATCGACGCTCCGAAGTTTGGGCGTCCCGCCCGGAAAAATCTGCACGGAGCGCTTTGCCCTCCGATAATCACGCGCGCTGCAATCCCCGATCAAATTTTGAAACAAAAGAGCAGCCAGGAGGTTGGCTTCCTGAAATCCAATTTCGTCAACCCCATGCCCGATGCTCACTCGGAACGAGGGAGAGAACGTGGACGTGCCTCTCTCCCGGGCAGCATGGCAATCAGCCCGAGGGAGAGGAGGGGGATGATTGTGAGAAGCGCAAGAACCGGGCGTATGGAAAAGATGTCCGCCATCCTGCCTGCAATAGGCGCCATCATCCCGCCTGTTCCCCAGGCCAGCCCCATCATCAGGCTTGAAACCATGGATTTGCCCTTGGGAGCAATTTCCTGAGCCATGGTCACTCCCAGCGGCAGGGAGGCCATGACGAAAAAACCTGCCAGAAAAGCGCTCACGTAAGCCCACTGGCCCGGCACAAAAAGAAGGAGGTAGAGGCTGGGCCCCGCCAGGGCATGGCTGCAAAAGAAGACGGGTTTGAATCCAATCCTGTCCGAGAGGTGACCCGCCAGGATTCCGCTGAAGGCGCCGGCCACGCTGAAGAGAGCGACCACGGTCCCGATGGAAAGCAGAGAAAAGCCTTGAGCGGCATAATAGATAGGGATGAAGGTCATGAAGGTCTGTCCGGCGAAGGCGCGCAAAACCATTACAGCCCAGAGGATGAAAATCGGTTTCCAGACTGCGCCGAAGGCCTCCCGGATCGATCCCACGAAGCCGAGCTTTGCAAGACCTTCTGCCGTCGGGACAGGAACGATCTTGAAAAGCAGGGCTATGAGAAGGAGACCGAACACCATGGTCCACGGAGAGGCTTTCAAGCCGAAAGAGTGAACAAAAAAGGCGATGAAAACGGGGCCTAAACCGAAAGCAAGGGTTCCGCCCAAATTGAAAAAGGACATGGAAAGACCTGCATGATTGCCTGCATACTGAGAGACCATGCCGGCAGAGGTTGGGTGGAACATGGAAACCCCGATGGACCCCAGAGACACGAAGAGCAGCAAAAGGAAAAAGGAAGGGGCTACCCCGATGAGGGGCATGAAAACGGTTGCCAGGAGAGGTCCGCCGAGAACAAAGAACCTGGTTCGGTAGTGGTCTGCAATGTACCCTGCCGTCGGCTGGACCACGAATGCCAGGAAGCGGCTGATGCCCGCAAGGAACCCCACCTGTGTGAGGGTGAGCCCGAGCTTGTCGACAAAAAGAGGGAGCAGGGGTGTCAGGAACGCGCCGTAGAAATCCCCTGTGAAGTGTACGAGAGAAAGGGCAAAAATGATTTTTGTGTTTGGTTTGTCAGTCATGAGCATCAGGGCCGCCAAACTTGAATCTTAACAGCTAAACGGTTGGTATCGTCCAAAAGTGTTTGCATGGCAAAACCACCGTTCCGCAAGTGGAGGCCATGACCCTTTTCGAAAGGGGATATCTCACAAAAAAATTCCACCCCGTTTCGCAGTGGCCAAGAATTCGAGGTCTGGGCCTCTCAACTTCGAGGAATCCCCTCCCAATGTGTCAGACCTCGAATTCTTGGCCACCGCCTGCCGACCCTATAGATATCCCCTTGAGAAAAGGGTCATGGCCGGAACGTCTCGAGAAAGGGGCACATGCAAACACTATTGGACGATACCAAAATGTTACGAGAAAGCCGATCCGACACAAGAAAAGCAAGGTTATGGGATGTAGACCCGGAGGAGTGGGAAGTCAAGAAGATATGTGGGCGGATTTAAAAATTGACAGGCGGAACAGGTTTTTACTATATTCCCTCAAAATCTCAAGGGGTTCTCTGTCATGAATATTGTTGTCGGCTCTGATCACGCCGGTCTGGCTCTCAGGAAGGCTTGCATAGCCTATCTTGAGAAAGAAGGAACCCACCAGGTCGAAGACGTCGGCGTTTTCAATCGTGAATCCTGCGATTACCCCAAGATCGCCCACCAGGTGGCTCAATCCATATCGCGGGGAGAACACAGCCGCGGTATCCTGATTTGTGGTTCAGGAATCGGCATGTCCATGGTGGCCAATCGATATCGGGGCGTGAGGGCGGCCCTCTGCCATAACCTGTATTCCGCCCGCCTGAGCCGCCTTCACAATGACGCAAATGTTCTCGCGCTTGGGGAAAGAATCTTGGGCGAAGGTCTCGCCCTCGAAATCCTGGAGACCTTTCTCAAGACCGAGTTCGAAGGAGGCAGGCACAAGAGGAGAATCGAACAGTTCGATCAGCACGAGGGTCCATGGATATAGCGGACAGACCAGCGAGACAAAGAAAGGGCGATCCATTGACCAGACCATCCTGGCCGGAATATTTCATGGCAATCACCAGACTGGTAGCAAGGAGGTCCACCTGTTTGAGGCGGAGCGTGGGCGCCGTCCTTGTAAAAAACAAGCGAATCCTTGCAACCGGGTACAACGGCGCTCCAGCGGGTCTCAGACACTGTGAGGAGGTGGGATGTTTGAGAGAGAACTCCTCCATCCCTTCAGGGGTGCGGCATGAACTCTGCAGAGGCCTCCATGCCGAACAGAATGTCATTATTCAGGCCGCCTATCACGGCATTTCCATCCAGGGATCCACCCTGTACTGCACCAACAAACCCTGCGTGATCTGCTCCAAAATGATCATCAATGCGGGGATCGAGACGATATTCTACGAGGAAGGCTATGATGATCCTCTTTCGGATCAGATGTTTCTGGAAGCGGGACTTACAGTCGAGAGGTTGAACCCATGAGATGCCCCTACTGCTCCAAGCTGGATAACAAGGTCATTGACTCGCGCCTGAGCAAAGACGGTCGCACCATACGTCGACGACGGGAGTGCATTGAATGTGCACGCCGATTTACGACCTATGAAAAGCTGGAGGAGGTCCTTCCGATGGTCGTGAAAAAGGACGGCAGGAGGGAGGCTTTCAACAGGGAAAAAATCACGGAAGGGATCAAAAAGGCGTGTCAGAAAAGGACCGTCAGCATGACCCAAATCGAGGAGTTTGTCGATGCCCTGGAGCTTTACTTCCAGGAACTTGGAAAAAAGGAGATCGACAGCAAGGAAGTGGGTGAGCGGGTCATCAATCGCCTCAAGGAATGGGATGCAGTGGCTTACGTGAGGTTTGCCTCCGTGTACCGGCAGTTCAAGGACATCAGCGAATTCATGTCTGAACTCGAAGCGATTCTCAAGGCCAGGAAAGGCTAGGGCAAGGTTGCGGTTGCGGTGAGCGTCACGGACGAGACATTCATGAGGGAGGCTTTGCGGCTGGCGAAACGAGGGCTGGGCCGCACTTCCCCCAACCCTGCCGTCGGAGCGGTGATTGTCCGGAAGGGCAGGGTGATTGCAGGCGGGTATCACCGGAAGGCCGGGTCGCCCCATGCGGAAATCGAGGCCCTGGGGCGTCTTCAAGGGAAAGCCCGGCCGGGCGACACGCTGTATGTGACCCTTGAGCCGTGCAACCATCACGGGAGAACACCGCCTTGCACCTTGGCGATCCTTGAAAGGGGGATTGCGAAGGTGGTGGTGGGAATGGGAGACCCAAACCCTACTGTTTCAGGGGGCGGATGCGCATTCCTGGCGTCAAAGGGGGTGGAGATCAGGGAGGGGGTCCTGGAAGCCGAATGCCGCCGTCTCAACGAAGCCTACATCAAGTTCGTGACTACGGGCCGGCCATTTGTGATCGCCAAGACGGCCCTGACTCTCGACGGGTGGACAGCCACTTCCACGGGGCATTCCAAGTGGGTCACCGGAGAAGCGTCAAGGCGTTTCGTCCACAGATTGAGAAACCAGGTGGATGCCGTCATGGTGGGCGTTGAAACCATCCTGGCCGACGATCCTCTTCTGGACACCCGGCTGAAGGGCAGGAAGGGGAAAAATCCGATCCGGATCGTTCTGGATACACGGCTCCGCACGCCTCACACGGCCAGGGTCCTGAGTCATTCCGATTCTTCCATGACCTGGATTGCGGTGGGAGACGATGTCCGTCCGAGGAAGCTTGAAAGCTATGCGAGCGAAGCGGTTTCATTCCTTCCATGCCCCAAGAAAAGAGGAAGAATCGACCTTGGAGCCTTGATGCATCGTTTGGGCGAAAAATGTATCACTTCCGTGCTGCTGGAGGGCGGTTCAACGGTCATGGGTTCCATGATCCGGGAGCGGCTGGTGGACAAGTTCTACGTTTTTAAAGCACCCACGCTGCTGGGAGGAGATGACGGCATTCCCATGGCCCGCGGCGCCGGGGTCACACGGATGGATGAAAGCATCGGCTTGAGGGGGCTGGAGATCCGACGGTTTGGCGATGACGTGCTCTTTGCAGGGTATCCATGTTATACGGCGCACAAGGGTGGCACGGACAAACATGGGTTTGTCCGTGAACGAGGCAAGCACGGACAACCTTCGGTTGACCGTGGCACCTTTGGAATCAAGAATCAGTGAAATACGGCGCACGGCGCAAGGGGCACGGCCGATAGCGAAGAAAGGGGTAGTCCGTGCACCGTGCACCGTAAACCTTGCACCTTTGTGTTATTGTACGCCGCAGTGACGAAAGATGAAGCGCAACGCCGCAGATGGACTTTTTACGAAGCCGTCAACAATGGTGTTTGGGAAACATGTTCACAGGGCTGGTTGAGGGCATTGGAAACATTAAGGGGCTTACCCGCATGGGGGAAGACATGAGTTTGACCATTTCCCCTCATTTTGATATGGCTGATACCAGGGTGGGTGACAGCGTGGCGGTGAACGGCGTGTGCCTCACTGTGACAAGGCTCAGCGGGGAAGGCTTTTGTGTCGATGTGTCCGGGGAGACCCTTTCTCGGAGCACCTTGCGCCACGCAAAACAGGGGGACAAGGTGAACCTTGAGAGAGCGCTCCGAATGAGCGATCGGCTGGGCGGGCACATGGTGCTCGGCCATGTGGACGGAACGGGTCGCATTTTGAGGAGGGAACAGAGGGAGCGTTCCTGGGTCCTTCGCATCAGCCTGGATCCCGCTCTCTCCAGGTATGTCATTGAGAAAGGATCCATTGCCGTGGACGGCGTCAGCCTGACCGTCAATCGATGGGACCAAAACGGTTTTGAAGTCAACATTATCCCCCAAACAGGCCTGGAAACCACGATTTTGAGCAAAAGGGTCGGGGACCTTGTAAATATCGAGACGGATCTCATTGGGAAGTATGTGGAGAAGTTCCTTTCCAAAGGGAAATCCGCCGGAGAAAAAAGAGGCATTTCTCCCATTGATGAGGATATGCTGAAGGAACATGGATTCGGTGATTAGGAAATGGCCGTAGCAACCATAGAAGAAACTCTGGAAGACTTGCGCCAGGGGAAAATGGTCGTTCTCGTGGACGACGAAAGCAGGGAGAACGAGGGGGACCTCACCATGGCGGCGGAGAAGGTCACCCCTCAGGCCATCAATTTCATGGCCAAGTTCGGAAGAGGTCTCATCTGCCTCGCTCTTGAGCCCGCTATCGTGGACAGATTGAAACTGCCTCTGATGGTCTATGATAACCGAACCCCTTTCAAGACAGCCTTTACTGTGTCTATTGAGGCCAAGGAAGGAGTGACCACCGGGATATCGGCTGCGGATCGGGCGCACACCATTCTGACTGCTGTGGCGGACCATGCAAGGCCGGAAGACCTGATCCAGCCGGGTCATGTGTTTCCGCTCCGGGCAAGGAGGGGAGGGGTGCTTTTCAGGACCGGACAAACAGAAGGTTCCGTGGACCTGGCCAAACTTGCAGGCCTCAAGCCGGCAGCGGTGATTTGCGAAGTCATGAATGACGACGGCACCATGGCCAGGATGCCCGATCTCGAAGCGTTCGCCGCACGTCACGACCTCAAGATCTGCGCGGTAGCCGACATCATCGCCTACCGGATGAGAACGGAATCTTTTGTGCACCGGGCTGCGGAAACGATTTTGCCGACCCCTTACGGCGAGTTTCGAGCCATTGCCTTCGTAAACGACATCGATTCCTACGAGCACCTGGCCCTTGTCAAAGGGGAAATCGACCCGGAAAAGGAAATCCTGGTGCGAGTTCACTCTCAGTGCCTGACCGGAGACGTATTCGGCTCCTTCCGATGCGATTGCGGCGCCCAGCTCGACAAGGCAATGCAGATGGTTCAGGAAGAAGGACTGGGCGTGATCCTCTACCTCCAGCAGGAAGGGCGGGGCATCGGACTTGCAAACAAAATCCGGGCCTATGCGCTTCAGGACAAGGGCAGAGACACGGTGGAGGCGAACCTGGATCTGGGATTTGAGCCGGACTTGAGGAATTACGGCGTGGGCGCCCAAATCCTGGCTGCGCTGGGAGTGAAAAAAATGAGGCTCATGACCAATAATCCACGAAAAATGGTCGGCCTCGACGGCTATGGATTGGAGATGGTGGGGCGGGTTCCCATGGAAACCGAGCCGAGACCGGAAAACATGAGATACCTGGTGACCAAGTGCCAGAAACTGGGGCACCTGTTGAACATCAAGAAATAGTTGAGGAAGGGAGGTTCCCATGCCCAAGACGCTGGAAGGCAAAATATCGGCCGAGGGTCTTCGGTTCGCCCTCATTGTGAGCAGGTTCAACGACTTCATCAGCTCAAAGCTCCTCGAAGGCGCTCTGGATGCCCTGAGACGCCATGGCGCAGCGGACGCTCAATTGACTCTCGTGAAAGTGCCGGGGGCCTTTGAGATTCCTCTTGCGGCAAGAAAACTCGCGGAAAGCGCCAAGTACGATGCGCTTATCTGCCTTGGGGCCGTGATTCGGGGATCCACCCCCCATTTCGATTATGTGGCGGCCGAGGTATCGAAAGGGATCGCCGTAGTGGGTCTTGAAAGCAAAATCCCGGTGGCCTTCGGGGTCCTGACTACCGACAACCTGGAGCAGGCCATCGAGCGAGCGGGTTCGAAAGCCGGAAACAAGGGCTGGGATGCTGCGATGGCGGCCATGGAGATGGCAAATCTATACAAGGAAATGGCGTGATGGTGTTCTTCGACCCCATCCTTTGAGGGTTGACTGCCCGGCCTTTTCCTGACCGGGCAGCCGTTTTTGCGAAGCCGTCACCCGTTGATGACTTTGTAAACACTCTCAATGCGGACGGCACAGAAAAAAGTTCCAGATGCAAGGCGCGCGAATCTTGAGGAATGAGGCGTACATAGAAGTACGCCGCAGTGACGAAAGATGAAGCGCAACGCCGCAGATGGACTTTTTGCGAAGCCGTCACCCGTTGAATTATGGGAAAGAGACGTAGAGCGAGAGAACTTGCGGTTCAAGTTCTTTTTCATTTGGAGTACAATCCGGGCGATCCAGGGGAGAGCTTTGACCTCCTGTGCGAATGCTTTTCGCCTCCAAAGGAGATCAGGGTTTTTTCCAAAGACTTGGTTCTCGGGGTTTGGGAGAACAAGCAGGCCCTGGACAGCCTGATCAGCCGTGCTTCCAGGAACTGGCGCATCGAGAGGATGTCGCGGGTGGACCGGAACATCCTCAG
>JAWOJI010000368.1:0-3323 GCA_046481735.1 Desulfatiglandales bacterium
AAATCTCGTAGTCTTTTTCGATTTTTTTGATCTCTTTTCTGATCCGCTTCTTCTCCTCTTCAAAATCGAACAGCCCTTTAAGAACCACATGAACTTGGTTTGACCCGAATACCGCTGTTGCGGAACCTTCGGGCTTGGGCATGGAAGAAGCCACCTCTATGGATTCAACCCTGGCAAGAGACTGAATGTGGTACAGATGGTTCTGAATCACGGCAGCATCCTCGGTCGCAGGGCACTCGATGAAGACATCGAGTTTCTTGGCAGGGGGGATGTTCATTTCTCCGCGGATGTTCCGTATCCCGGCAATGGCGCCCATGAGAATGCTCATGTCCTTCACTGCCTGCGCGTCATAGGGAAATTCCGAAGCCTCCGGGAAATGAGCCGTCATGATGCTCTCCCCCACATCCGGAAGCCTCTGCCAGATTTCCTCGGTGACAAAAGGCATGAACGGATGAAGGAGTTTCAACAGAGTCTTGAGCGATTTCACGAGAACCGCCAATGTGGAATTCCTCACGCCGGGGTCGGAGGAATAGAGCCCTTCTTTTGCCATCTCCAGGTACCAGTCGCAGAACTCATGCCAGACAAACTGGTAGCAGAGATTCGCGCCCTCGTTGAACCGGTAGTCGTCCAGTGCTTTGCCGACCTCCCGGCAGACATGATGGAGCCTGCTCAGCACCCAGCGGTCCGCCAGCGAGTGCTCAATCGTTTCACCATTTCCTCCGTCCTTCAGGTTCATGAGCACCAGGCGAGCGGAGTTCCAGATCTTGTTCACGAAATGACGGTATCCTTCGATCCTGTCCTCCGCCAGTTTGATGTCCCTTCCCTGGGCAGCCAGGGCGGCCAGCGTGAAGCGAAACGCGTCCGTCCCGAATTGGCTCATGACCTCCAGAGGATCGATGACATTCCCCTTCGATTTGCTCATCTTCTTCCCGTAGGCGTCGCGCACCAGCGCGTGGATGTAAACATCGCGGAACGGAACGTCCCCCATGAAGTGGATCCCCATCATCATCATGCGGGCGACCCAGAAAAAAAGAATGTCGAAACCCGTGACCATGGCCGTGGTCGGATAAAAGGTTCTCAATTCCTGGGTGTCATCGGGCCAACCCAACGTTGAAAAGGGCCAAAGGGCGGAACTGAACCACGTGTCGAGGACATCGGTTTCCTGAACCAGTTCCCCGCTGCCGCACTTCGCGCACCTCAGCGGTTCCTTCCGCGCTACGATGACCTCGCCGCACCCTTTGCAATACCACGCCGGGATGCGGTGCCCCCACCAAATTTGCCGGGACACACACCAGTCTTTGATGTTGTTCATCCACTCATTGTAGACCGGCTCCCAAGTGGACGGCACAATGCGGGTCCTCCCGTCTTTCACGGCCTGCACGGCTTTTCCCGCAAGGGGTCCGACCTTGACAAACCACTGTTTGGAAAGAAGGGGCTCGATCATGTTCTTGCAGCGGTAGCAATGCCCCACAGCATGTCGGTATGGCTCGCTTTTCTCCAGGAGACCCGCTTCCTTGAGATCGCTCAGAATCACTTCCCTGCACTCGAATCGGTCCATGCCCTTGTATGGGCCGGCGAGTTCATTCATTCTTCCATCTTCACCGATCACCCGAATCCTTTCCAGGTCATGGCTGTTTCCGATCTCAAAATCGTTGACGTCATGAGCAGGTGTAATCTTAAGAGCGCCGGTGCCGAAGGCTTTATCCACATACCGATCGAGAATGACCGGAATGGGCCGGTTGAGAATAGGAAGCGTGACGGTTGCCCCCTCCAGGTTGCCATAGCGTTCATCTTCCGGATTCACCGCCACCGCCGTGTCTCCAAGAAGCGTCTCCGGTCGGGTCGTGGCCACCGTGAGAAATCCCTCTCGACCTTGAAAAGGGTAGCGAATGTAGAAAAGGTGGCTTTCCATCTCTTCGTGCTCCACCTCGAGATCAGCCAGGGCGGTGCGGCACCGGGGGCACCAGTTAATGATGTAATCCCCCCGGTAAATGAGCCCTTCCTCGTAGAGTCTCACAAAGACCTCTCTCACCGCCCTCGAGAGACCCTCGTCCATGGTGAAACGTTCTCTGCTCCAGTCGCAGGAGCAGCCCAGCCTTTTCAGTTGATTGAGAATCACGCCGCCATACTTCTCTTTCCACTCCCAGACCAGTTCAATGAACTTCTCCCTCCCAACCTGGTGCCGATTCATCCCCCTGGAGGCAAGATCCCTTTCCACCACGTTTTGCGTAGCGATGCCGGCGTGGTCCGTACCAGGCTGCCAGAGGACGTTGTAGCCCTGCATTCTCTTGTATCGGCAGAGGATATCCTGAAGCGTGTTGTTCAGGGCATGGCCCATGTGGAGGGATCCTGTGACGTTGGGCGGTGGAATGACAATGCAATATGGCTCGTTCGGGGATGTGGCCGCTCCTCTGAAAAGGCCCCGGTCTTCCCAGTACTTGTACCACTTCTCTTCCACCTCGGTCGGTTCGTAGCCTTTCGGCATTGAATCTTTTCCCATGCTTCAACGCTCCTCGACAGTCACAAAAAAAGGGGTTGCAAAACGCAACCCCTGAATTAAACATAAATCACCGCAGTTGGGAAGAGATTTTCTTTCGCCTATCCTTCGGATACGTTCAGGCTCCTCTTCAGCGCTTCGATCGCTTCGCCGATCATTCTCTCTGCAACCTCGGTCATCGTCTCCCTTGCGACCCGTTCCACAACCTCCCGGACCACGCCGCTGATGATTTCCTCGACTCTCTCCTCGCTCAGGCCGGCCAGAACACCTTCTTTGTAGGGCTCCTTTTCCTCTTCATCGGGTTCCTCACCAAAGGCAGGCAGGAACTCGCTCTCGGCCGTGTCCTCCGATTCCGAAACGTCCTCCGCCGCCGCAGCCTCTTCCTCACCCGCCAACTCGGCCTCGGCGCCCAGTTCCTCCACCTCCCGGTCAAGGATGGCGGCCGGTTCTTCTTCCACAATTTTTTCTTCCAACGCGGATTTTAGATGGAGAAATTCGGTCTCCCGGGAGGACTCCAATTCCAGTTCCTGCTCTTCTTCGTCTAAAATATCCAGAGGTTCGAGATCCACACCCTCTTCGTTCAACTCCTCTCCGGCCTCGGATAAAAGCGCCTGAAGATCTGCATCGCTGATTTCATCTTCAGATATTTCCGACACCTCAAGGTCTTCTTCTGCGCTGAAATCCAGAGTGATGCCGTCATCTTCATCGAGAAGGCCCTTAAGATCCACGTCGAGCATTCCCTCTTCCGGCACGGCGCCCTTTTCATCTACCCCTGCTTCCATATCCGCTTCCAGGGAGAGGTCGGAAAAATCCAGATCGGGCTCGC
>JAWOJI010000425.1:0-3666 GCA_046481735.1 Desulfatiglandales bacterium
CCGTCGATGCCGCACAGTATGCCAAGGACCACAAGCGCAACCTTGTCCTCGTGATCCCCAAAGGCTTTGAGGAGTCCTTGATGCACAGAATGGCGCTCGACGACCCCAGTGCATTCGTTACCCTCACGAAGATACACGACCCGAGTTCCTTTGGGGTGACCACCAAGATGCAGGTTCTGGACATGGTTCTCGCCGGGGTAAACCAGGAAATGTCCGGAAAACCGCCGTTCATCAAGTCGGCGGAGACATCGATCCTTGCTAAGAAATACCGGTTCATCGAGTTCTTCGTCCCGGGGATCATCGCCATGGCCGTGATGACCGCGAGCCTGCTCGGCGCGGTCAACGTGAATGCGGAACTCCGGCAGAAGGGCGTCATCAGGAAGCTGTCCACCACCCCCATCACCCGCACCGACTGGATACTGTCGAACATCCTCTACCAGTTCATCCTCGCGGTGGTGTCCACGTCTGTGATGCTGCTGGTGAGCTACGTAGTGTTCAACGTCAGCCTCGAGATAAATGCCTGGCTCCCCGTGTTCGTTGCGCTTGCCGTCTTTGCTTTCGTCGGGCTCGGGATGATCCTCACCAGGGTCGCCAAGGAGGCGGAGAGCGCCGCCGCCGCGGCAGACGCCCTCATGTTTCCGATGATGTTCCTATCGGGCACCTTCTTCCCGGTCGAGATGATGCCGGAATTCCTGCAGAAGTTTGCCAAGGTCCTGCCTCTCTACTATGTCAACGAGGGGCTCCGGGCATCTATGGTGTCTGTGGACAACATAGCCGCTCTGAGATACGCTGCGGTCATAGGAATTTTCGCCGCCGTGGTCTTCGTTCTCGGCGTCATGATAACCACATGGACCGAAGAAGCATCATGATTCTCAATGCCCGAGACAAGATAACCAGAAGTTTGTTGTCATTGGCCAAGACCCCCTTGCCCTTTTATACATACTACCGACACCATCATCCATTCCCCGCCGTGATCCTGATCGAGAATACAAACTGTTGCAACGCGCAGTGTGTCATGTGCCCCCGCGAGTCACTGACCCGAAGACGCGGCTTCATGGACTTCGGACTGTTCGAGAAGATCATAAAAGAAGTGTCCGGCCGGCGCCGCAAACCCGTCGTGCATATGCACGGGTTTGGAGAGCCGTTGTTGGATGACTCATTGCCCGAGAGGATCGTGATCGCAAAAACCTGCGGAATCAACCATACCTATCTTGTTACCAATGCTTCATTGCTTTTCCCCGATACGGCGAGAAAGATTATTCGTGCGGGATTGGACGTGATGAAGATTAGCTTTTACGGCACCGACGAAGAATCGTATCACGCCACCATGAGACGGCTGGATTTCGAGACGGCGCTTGAGAACGTCAGGGACTTTGTGAGGCTAAGGAAGGAACTGAGGAAAAGCACTCCGAAGTTGATTCTTCAATACATGCCTCAGGAAGCCAATGGGGCAAAGACAAAGGAGTTCCAGTCTCTGTGGCGCTCCGTCCTGGACAAAAAAGCCGGCGACTCTCTGAACTTCACCTCTCTGGACAACTTCGGAGGCGGGAGGGCGTACAACCGAGTGGGAGAAAGGATCGTGTCTGTCTGTTTTTACCCCTGGGCAGCCCTGTCGGTGCTTTGCGACGGCAGGGCCGTGACCTGTTGCGTGGATTACAATGGCGTGCAGGGCGTAGGAGATCTGAATTGTCAGAGTGTCATGGAAATCTGGAACGGGCCTGTGTTTTCATCGATCAGAAGAGACTTTGGAAAGCTAGACTATAGAGGGTTTCCGACCTGTCTTCGGTGCGATTGGGTGCGCAGGCGCTAGGCGAATGCGAGGATTGGGAACAGGCTCTATCGTATCATCCACCCGGGGAAAATGACCGCCTGGGCCACGGCGGGAGGCGCAGGATGAAAAAAAGAATCCTCTTTATATGCGGTTCCATGAATCAGACGACCCAGATGCATCAGATCTCCGCACACCTTTACGAGTATGAGCACTCCTTCTCACCCTACTACGTGCAAGGCTTTGACGAAATTCTTCGGAGGCTCGGGTTGATCGAGTTCACCATCGCAGGGAACAAACTGGTGGGACGCTGCCGGAAGTACCTTCAGGATCATGGCCTCCCCATAGACTACCAGGGGAGGAGTGGACCCTACGACCTGGTGGTCACCTGCTCGGACGTGTACATTCAGAAGAACATTCGACACAACAGGATTGTGCTGGTTCAGGAAGGGATTACGGACCCGGAAACCATGATGTTCCTCCTCGTCAAGCGACTCCGATTCCTTCCTCTCTGGTTGGCGGGTAACTCGATGACCGGTCTCAGTGATGCATACCGGGCTTTCTGCGTTGCAAGCGAGGGATATCGCGACTTTTTCATCCGAAAAGGGGTGCGTCCTGAGAAGATGGTCGTTACGGGAATACCCAATTTCGATCAATGCGTGCAATATTGCAGCAACAACTTTCCCTACCGGCACTATGTGCTGGTCTGCACGTCGTCGCTGAGGGAGACGCTCCAGGTCGAAGACCGCAAGGCCTTCATCCGAAGAGCCGTCGAGCTCGCCGGCCGAAGACAACTTATCTTCAAGCTTCACCCGAGCGAAAATGTCGGGCGCGCCGTTCGGGAAATCCGGCGGCATGCTCCTGGCGCCATGGTGTTCGCTACCGGCAGCGCAGAGGATATGATCGCGAACTGCGATGTTCTCATCACGCGATTTTCGTCAACGGCTTTCGTGGGCCTTGCCCTCGGCAAGGAAACGTACTCAGACTTCAGCATGGACGAAATGCGTCGGCTGATGCCGCTTCAGCACGGCTCGGCGGCCCCCAACATCGCGGATGTCTGCCGCCGGGTTCTCGAAGGAGCCTGAGCGGCAGTTTCCTCCGTCTTCCTGGCAACAAGCACGGCGTTGCTTCCCCCAAAAGCGAAAGAATTTGACATCACCGTGTTCACTGCCACCCCTTTACGGCCGATATTCGGAACATAGTCGAGGTCGCAATCAGGGTCAGGTTGGTCCAGGTTGATCGTCGGAGGAACGGCTTGATTCCTTATCGCAAGCACCGAAGCAATAAACTCAATGGCCCCGGCTGCTCCCATGGTGTGGCCGTGCATCGATTTTGTAGAGCTGATGGGAACCTCGCAGGCAGAATCGCCGAATACCTTCTTGATTGCCTGTGTCTCTAGCAGGTCATTCCACTGGGTTGCCGTCCCATGGGCATTGATGTAATCTACATCCTCGGGGACTAGACCGGCCTCTTTGAGTGCTTCCGACATCGCTCGCGCCTGCTCTTCGAAAGAGGGTTTGGCAATGTGAAAAGCATCGGAGGTAGAGCCGTAGCCGACGATTTCAGCGTGGAGCAACGCACCACGACGGACAGCCCTTTCCATCTCCTCAAGCACGACGACAGCAGCCCCCTCGCCCAGCACCAACCCCGAACGGTTCCTGGAGAAAGGTTTGCAGGACTTTGATGGATCCTCCGGGTCTTCGACGGCGAGCACCCTGATAGATTCCCAACTTCGAAATCCTCCATAGGTCAAAAAGGCCTCTGCCCCTCCTGCGAGCATCACGTCCACATATCCATCTCTGATTTGCCGGAAAGCTTGCCCAATGGCGTTTGCCGAGGAAGCACAGGCAGTTGACAGTGTCAGACAGGGCCCTGAGAAACCGTACTCTATCGATATA
>JAWOJI010000004.1:0-3962 GCA_046481735.1 Desulfatiglandales bacterium
CGCCTTGCCGTCTTCGGCGAGGCTGATCGCTTCCTTGATGGTCATCACCGCTTCCGGGAACATGCCGTTCACAAAATAGGCTTCCGCCAAGGTGTCGAGGTACATGGCCGACCTCTCGAGGGCGACCGCATTCCCGGCCAGGACCAAAGCCCGTTTCTTGTCCCGGAGGCTTTGATCCTCGGCCGTGGCCAGGAGCCATGCAAGGTTGTTGAGAGCCAGGGAGTTCGTGGGGTCCAGGCCGATGATCCGGTCATAGGTTTTCATGGCTTCCTTCTCGTTGCCCACCGAGTGATGCACCATGGCAAGGTTCTGATAGAGCTGCACGTTCTGAGGCTGAGCCTCGATTTGCCTCTGGAGGGAACGCTCCGCCCAGTGCAGAAGCAGGCTCTCTTTGAGCGGGCTCGCATTGAGAAGGTACCCAAGCGCGACCATCGATACCAGGTACACAATGAAAGCGGAGGCAACAAACCGGTTGTGCCTTTTCGCCAGCCCCGGTTCCGAAGTCGTGCGCTGCAGGAAATCCACTCTCTCCTTGATGCTGAAGTGGTGCCAACTGGGCAGGTCCCTGATCTTGCCGCTCAGAAGGGCAATCTTCTCCAGCGAGCTGATGATCAGCTCGGGGCTTTTCAAGGATCGGGCCGAATAAAGATCCGCCTGCCGTTCAAAGTGGCGCATGAAAAACCCCATGACGTAGCGGAAGTAGATCAACATGGTGACGAGGACGGGAAGGGACAGAAAGAGGTAGAACAGGCTTGTCCCCTCCCCGTCTCCCTTCTGGAAAAGATCCATGAAGAAGGGGTGCGCCGCCAGGAAGTAGAGAAAAATGTCGAAGAGGCCGAAGGATAGGACCATGAAGCCCAGGAAGAAGAGAAGGTAGAAAAGCAAATGACGGTGCTTGGCGTGCCCCATCTCATGGGCCACCACGGCCTTCAGTTCATCGACGGAAAGTATCTCCATGAGGGAATCCGTGATCAGGATATACCGGAACCGCGGGACGAGGCCCATGATCCCCGCTGTGAGCATCCGGCCTTCGAAGATGGGCCACTTCAGCATTTGGCGATACCTGAAGCTCTTTTCCCTCAAGAACTCTCTCAGGGCTTCCGCCTTTCCCGTGGGGGGAAAGGGCTCGCAACCCCACCATGACTGGATCAGCCGGGGCATGAAGATCATGAGCATCCCCAGGAACAGGGCGAAGAAAAGCATCTGTCCCAACGGCTCGTTGAGAAAACGGTGAGCCGAAGGCCAGGGGAGCAGGTAAAGCAGGTCGTGGACGAGCGACAGGAAGACCCAGGGGAAAAGGATGGGCACATTGAGCCTGACGTTGGAGAAAACGAATGAGCCCCTGCTCAGTCGCGTCCGAAAGGCCGCCCCGTAGACGGGATGGCCGAAGAACCAGATGGTCGCCAGGTAAAAAACGAAGATCGCCACCGCGAGAAGCCCGTGAATCGCCGTAATCCGGCCGATGCCCGGGATGGCCTGAAGCCAGTACTTGAGGTGAAGCAGCCACACGTTGAAGGAAAAGAGGAGGATGGCCAGGATAGAGAGCCGGAAGACCAGCCCCTGGTAACGCCCGGCAAGCCTGCGCTCTTCTTCTCCATCCCTTGTCGGACGAACCATGAGGCGTTCGAAGGCGAACCTGCAGTAGAAGGCGAAAAGCAGCCAGAAAAGAAAGGAGAGGGCGATGGAAAAGCTGAGTGGTTCTTCGGGTCTTCTCCCGGCAAAGCTGATGTTGTACAGGAGAAGAACGATGATGAAATAGAGGACGTTGTTGAACATAAAGCCTTGCAGGCTTCGGCGAAGGGAGTGTCCCCGCGCCTATCCTTCTTCCCTCAGCACAAAATCCAGCTTGCCTCCGCCGGGAGGGATGGTGGGGTCTCCCTCAAGGGTGATGCTCACTCCGTAGCGGTTCTCCACTTCGGTCAATTCCTTTCTCTTTTTGTTGAGGAGGTAGGCGGCCACGTCCATGGCTAGGGTGCCGTTCACTCGCGTTATATTCCCCTTGGTGACGCTCATCCAGATGCGCCGGAGATAGGAAACCGCCCGGGACTCCACGGACATGACCGTGCCTTTGCCGCTGCAGTAAGCGCACATCTGATAGCTCTTCGATTCGATGGGAGGCCTGATGCGCTGCCGCGAGAGTTCCATGAGCCCGAACTTGGAAATGGAGGCCGTGTCGATCTTGGCGCGGTCCTTCTTCAGTTCCTCCCGCATGACTTTCTCCACGCCCCGGATGTGCTTTCTTTCTCTCATATCGATGAAATCGATGACGATGAGCCCTCCCAGGTCTCTCAGGCGGAGCTGGCGGGCGATTTCATTGGCCGCCTCGATATTCGTGTTGAAAATCATGCTCTCCGCATCGCTTCCCGTAGTGCCGCGGCCCGAGTTGACGTCGATGGAGATGAGCGCCTCCGTGGGATTGATGACGACGGATCCGCCCGACTTGAGAGACACCTTGTTGCTGTAAATGCTCTCGATCTGTTCCTCCACATTGTACTGGTCGAAGATGGGGCGCCTGTCCTTGTAAAGCTTCACCACGCTTTGATCCCGGGGAGAAACGATCTTCATGTATTCCTTGATCTTGCCATAGGTCTCCTTGTCGTCCACAAGGATCTCCGAGACATCGCTGTTGTAGTAATCCCGAAGGGTGCGGAAACAAATATCCTGCTCCTTGTGAATCAACGCAAGCGGTGGGCTTTCCGCCACCTTGCTTCGAATGGTCTTCCACATCCTGAGCAGCCGGTTCAGGTCTTTCGAGAGTTCCCTCTTGGTCTGGCCGGCGGCAACGGTTCTGACGATGAACCCCACTTCCTCGGGAAGCTTGAGCTGCTGCATGATCTCTTTGAGCCTCTGTCGCTCCTGCTCGCTCTCAATCTTGCGGGAAACCCCGTTGATGAGCCGTCCGGGAGTGAGAACCAGATACCTCCCTGCAAAGGATATGTAGGCGGTCATCTGCGGCCCCTTGTGTCCCGGCATTTCCCGGACCACCTGCACGAGGATTTCCTGGCCTTTCTTGATCGTTTTCTCGATGGGCGGAACGCTCTGGTCCCGGGAAGAAACCGGGACATGGAAATACTCCGGGTGGATGTCGCCGGCCGCAAGGAACCCGTTCTTTTCCCCGCCGTAGTTGATAAAACACGCCTGGAGCCTGGGCTCGACTCGCTCCACAAGGGCCTTGTAAACATTTCCGGCCTTTTGTTCCACCGTGGATGTTTCGATCTGGAAGCCGTCCAGCACGCCGTCTTTGATGAAAGCAACGCGGAACTCCTCCGGATCCAACGAATTGATCAGCATCTTTGTTTTCATGAATGGCTCTCCGCCCTTCTTCCATGTTTGTTGAAATGCTGCTGCGCCTGGAACATGAAGGTCCGAATGGATGCTTCCCTGCCGGGCTGGTAGGAACCGTCGTAGGGCGTGTCCAGGTAGGGCACCTTCATGCGATTCAGGATCGGCTTGACGATGGACGATGTAATGGTGCTCGGCATGCACGTGAACGGGTAGATGTTGAGCGCTCCGTTGTAGCCGTGACGCATGTACTCCAGAAGCCCTGAAATGCTCAGGCAGGCCTCCGTGCCCACATCAAAGGAGTAGAGATCATCCTCCTTGAGCACGTTCTCCAGCCGGTCCAGGCGATGATCCTCCGCCAGGTCGATGTGAGCCCTCACCCGCTTGTACACCTGGTTTTGCCTCATCTGCTGGTAGGCGAGGTCTATGCCGTAGCCGAGCATGCGCCGGAGATGCTCCTTGACTTTGTTCGCCCTGAGCTGTTTGAGGCTCAGGCGAAGTCCTATTCGCGCCTCTCTCTTCCGGTCATAGGTCGTGTAATTCACCCACTCCGCGATGGAGGCGTTGACCACCTCCCCGCCGTACTTTTCGATCATCCTGATGCTGGCGGTCGCGACGGGCATCACCTCGGCCGTCGGCCTCGGGCGGACTGGCTTCCGACTCGACGTGATCGCTCCACC
>JAWOJI010000061.1:0-9378 GCA_046481735.1 Desulfatiglandales bacterium
CACACGTGATGCGACTATATCGAATTACTTGAGGATAAAATGCACAATAAAATATTTGAAAATATGTCCTTCGCTCACATTAAGCCGGTTGGCCAGCACACGGCCTACCGCCACTTTGTCTCCTTGCGGATGAGCTTGCGAGGACAGTGCTTCGAGAAGGCCGCCTCTTGCAGATTCCGCGGAGACGTCCACCCCCACGATCATAGCCGGTTCTGCGTCGGCCGGTTGCTCGCCCTTTTCGCCGGAGGCCGCCAGGACGGTCGAGTAGAGCCGCGGCGAAGCGGACAAAACCTCCGTCAGGCCGGACAGTTGAGAGAGGACTGCATCAAGGTGGTCGATGCGGAGGTCGATTGCGCGCTCTTCACGCCATTGGGAATGGTTAACCTGGACATGGCCGATCATCGGCCCGGTGATGGTCTGCAGCATCTGATCGTAGGACCCGGCCATGAAACCGTTGACAAATACCAGGGTGGTTTGCGCGAGCGCTATGGCGCCAACTGCCAGCAGCGAGCGCCTGCGGTTGCGGCCCATGTTTCTCCAGGCAATCCTGAACGCAGTCATCAACGGCCCTCCGCTCAGCGCTGCCGCTCGAGGTAGGACAGGCTGAAGGTGCTCTCAGGAACATCCGCGTCGAACTGAATTGCAAGGTAGCGCATCTCGGTCTTGTGGCCCTCCTCGTCCTCAGGCTCGAGCGTCATGCGGGCCGGGAGGCGCCGGCCGTCAAATTCGCGCACATCCTCCCACCGCATGGTCCGCGCAAGCCGTCCCCTGCGATCATAGTAGCGCGCTTGCAGGGGAATGGCGCCGTCCTCCGACAAGACCAGGTCGATCCTGCTCCATAGACCGATCAATTCAGGTTTGGCATCGAATTGCACCACCCATCCCGCCGGCTCATCCGAGCGGCCGGCGAGTTGGTACTCGTAGTCGTCAAGGTACGACGCCTCGCGGACGAGGTCATCGTTCGTAAAATCGGTGCCCATCCAGGAAGCGAGCATCATGGAGGGGGGAATGCGGATCGTGCGCTTGATGCGTGGCATGTAGTTCCAGAGATTTTCGTCCACTTTCAGGGTAGCCGTGCCGGCTTCGCGCGCCGGTTCCTGTATGACGATCAGCGCCTTGTCACGGCCTCTGGTCCAGAGCTTCATGGTCATGGTGCGCGTGCGGCGCGGGCGCGTGACGGTGAGCTCCACAGCAGAGATGCTGCTGTCGGACCGGTAGAGATCCTCGAAGTGCTTGACCACGGCTTCGAGATCCAGCTCGCCGTTCTTCAGAAAACTGTCGGGCGCCTGCGCAAGGCAAGGGACCGAAACGAAAAACCCAATACATAGGATGAAGCATGAAGCAAAGAATCTCATCGGCCTTGTTTTTTTCATGTAAGAATCCGGGTTCATAGGACTCTGATCCGGCCCGGAGAACCAGGATTCCTGAACCCGCAATGCAAACATATCTCGTTCAACAGGATCAGTCAACCCACAGGGCACGTCCCTGATTCAACATCAAGACATCATCCGGTCCGGTCGACTGTACCAAAGCGTGAGGAGAAAACAGTGGGACAAAGAAGGAGTTCACTCAAGAGGGCAAAAGAAAAAGCAGAGTGTTTGAAACTCTGCTTTCCTTCGAGTCCCGTGGTGTCGTTGTTTTCCCCTGCGGCTCTCTAGGTTTTAGGAATGAACCCGGGCAGAAAAGATGCACGAACATCCGAGAACTCATCAAAACTGACACATACTTATAGCAAAACAGATGCCAAATATAGATAGGATTCTGATTGTCCAATGTTGTTAATATGTTACTACTCACGCGGCTGGACCGAGGAAACCGGTGTGACTTTATTTTGACGGGAATCGTCCCAAGAGCGTCAAGATTGTGACATTTTTTGTTAGAACCCCATTCCCTTTTCGGCAGGGCCTCTCCTCGAAAGAGGGATTTTTGCTTTACAACAAGGTTACCCTGTTGTAACTCGCCTCTTAGAATGCAAGTTTTTGGACCAAAAGAACTTCTGGAGGATGTAATCCAAAAGGGCCTCTGTGTAGGATGCGGCGCCTGTGTGGAGCTTTGTCCCTATTTCAGGACCCACAAGGGAAAGACAGCCATGCTCTTTCCCTGTGACCTTACCCAGGGCAGGTGTCACGCCTACTGCCCCAAAGTTGAAGTAGACCTGGACGCCCTGGCAGAACAATGGTGGGGCAAGGCCTATGACGGCGATCCCCTTGGGCATCACCTAGCCGTACTGAAGGCTCGCGCAGGCGCAAAGATGCCTCGCGCCGTTTTTCAAGGCGGCGGCACGGTTTCCTCTCTCATCGCTTTTTCTCTGGACCAGGGCCTCGTCGAGGGGGCGGTGCTCACGGACAGGGAGGATCTTGTCCCTGTGCCGCGTCTTGTAAGCCGCGCCGAAGATGTGGCTTCATGCGCAAGCTCCAAGTACACGGCGGCCCCTACCCTTGCAGCCTTTAACCGGGCGGTAAGGGACGGATACAAACGCATCGGGGTGGTAGGCACGCCCTGTCAGATGACGGCGACGGCCGGCATGCGCTCCAATCCCATGGGCAAACCGGATTTTGCAGATCCCGTAGCGCTCGCCGTGGGCCTTTTCTGTACCTGGGCGCTGGACACCCGGAATTCCTTGAGCTTTCTCTCCAAGCGCATTGATATTCGGAAAGTGCGTAAAATGGACATCCCTCCTCCTCCTGCCGAGGTTCTGGTCGTAGAAACAGAGCAAGACATCGTAAAAATCCCCCTTTCCGAGATCCGGCCGCTCATTCCGCACGGCTGCAACCTGTGTCCTGATATGACGGCGGAATGGGCGGATGTGTCCGTGGGAGTTCTGGAGGAGGATCCCTGCTGGAACACCCTGATCGTACGCACGCAGCGGGGACAAGAGATCGTGGATCGGGCGACGCAAGCAGGCTGGCTCTTGATCGGACCGATTCCATCAGAGAGCCTGAAACACCTCCAAGTCGCAGCAGCAAACAAGAAGAAGCGAGCCCTCACCGTTTCTCTGCAGGAGGACCTGGTCAATAAAGAGGGCCGCTCCTGCCTGCGAGTCAACGCTGAGGCTTTGATAAGAATGCTGCAAGAGACGCAGGCCTGAGGAGACAGACACAGAAAAGAAAGAATCTGCATTTTTGGTTTTTGCTTTCAAGCATTCCAGTCACTTTAAGCACTTTGTAAGGGAGGCATGATCCGTGTTTGAACTGGCCCGGGCCGGAAAAGGCACAAGGCTTCTTCTCATGGGAAATGACGCCATCGCCCGGGGCGCCATGGAAGCTGGAGTGCGGGTGGTTGCGGGGTACCCCGGAACCCCCTCTTCCGAGATCGTTGAAAACCTTGCGCGATCGGCGCGAGATCGAGACATGTACGTGGAGTGGTCGGTCAATGAAAAGGTTGCGCTCGAAGTGGCAGCGGCGGCTTCCTATTCCGGGCTGAGAGCCATGGCGGTCATGAAGCAGGTGGGGGTGAACGTAGCCTCCGACTTTCTCCTTCACCTCGCTCAATACGGCACCAGGGGCGGCATGGTGCTCGTGTCCTGCGAAGATCCGGGAGCCCTTTCAAGCACCAATGAAGGAGAATCCCGGTTTTACGCCAAGATGATGGAGTTTCCCCTTCTCGAGCCCGGGGACTTCCAAGAGGCCAAGGACATGACCCGTTGGGCCTTTGATCTCTCGGAAGACATCAGGAACGTGGTCATGGTGCGAAGTGTCACGCGCCTGTCCCACGCAAGCGGATCCGTCGTCCTCGGAGACCTCCCCGCGATTCAAGGACTGGCGCGTTTCGAGCACCACGGCGGTCTCACCGATACCCTCCAAGGCCCTATCGTCAACCTGCCGGGACTCCTTCACTTCTTCCGCCAAAAACAGCAGGACAAGCTGAGAAGGGCCGCCGAAATATTTGAGACATCCCCTTTCAATACCTATCAGGGACCGGAAAGGCCCGAACTCCTCATCGTCACCAGCTCCGTTTGCAGCCTGTACAGCAGGGAAGCCGTCCTCCTGTTGGGCCTGCAGGACCGGGTCGGCATCCTCAAGCTTGGAACGAGCTGGCCTTTGCCCCGAGACCTCATCAAGAAGCATCTGGCACGGACCTGCAAAGTCCTGCTTGTTGAAGAGGTGATGCCTTTCCTTGAGGACAATGTGCTGGCTTTTGCCGCCATCCTGGCGCCGAATTTGGGCGTCAAGACATTTCACGGGAAGCACGACGGTTTGATTCCCGCCGTGAACGAAATGAACCCCGACCTCGTGGCGGCCGCCCTTTCGAAAATCCTGGATGTGCCTTACAAAGCCGTGCCGGATGCATATCTAAAAAGAGCCGCGGAGATTGTGACTCATGGTGCACCGCCAAGGGCCCTCACCTTTTGCCCCGGCTGCCCCCACCGGGCTTCCTTCTGGTCCATCCACAATGCCCTCCGCCTCGACAACCGCGAAGGCTTTGTTTGCGGCGACATCGGTTGTTACTCCCTGGGCGCCCTCTCAAGCGGCTTTGACACCCTCAAGACGCTCCACTCCATGGGCTCGGGGACAGGTCTTGCAGGCGGTTTCGGCAAGCTCGGCGGTTTCGGTCTGGACCGGCCGGTTCTTGCCGTTTGTGGGGACTCCACCTTCTACCATGCGGTTTTGCCCGCCCTGGTCAACGCAATTCACAACAAAGCCGACATTTCCCTGATCGTCCTGGACAACAGCGGGACGGCTATGACGGGCTTCCAGGCCCACCCCGGACTGGAGGTGAACGCCCTGGGCCAAAAGGCGCCTGCCGTGGACATCCCCGAGGTGTGCAGAGCCATGGGAGCCAAGGTGAGCGTCTGTGACCCCTTTGACTTGCAGGAAACACAGAAAACCATGCTTCACATGATCGAAGAAGAAGGGGTCAAAGTCCTGGTCTTCAGGCAGATCTGTGCGCTCAGCCCTGAAAAAAAGGCGGCAAAGAAGTTCCGGATGTTGGTGAACCGGCAAGTCTGTACCGGCGAGCGCTGCGGGTGCAATCGCCTGTGCACGCGCATTTTCAAATGCCCCGGCCTCATTTGGGATAAGGAGATAGAAGCCGCCCGTATTGATGAGGTCATTTGCGCAGGGTGCGGGGTCTGTGCCTCTATCTGCCCCTCAGGTGCCATTGAGAGAGAGGAGGAGGCCTGAACATGTCTGAATCCGCGAACCTTTTGAGCGACCCTTACAATCTGATCATCACCGGCGTCGGCGGACAGGGCAACGTGCTCGCCTCCCGCATCATAGGGGACATGCTTTCCCGACAAGGCCTGTGGGTCACCATCGGCGAAACCTTCGGGGCTTCCCAGCGAGGCGGTTCCGTCATGAGTCACCTCAGGGTCTCATCCCGATCCTCCTGCTCTCCGCAGATCCCGAAGGGAAAAGCCCACATGATCCTGGGTCTGGAGCCCATTGAAACCCTGAGGGTGCTGAAAGATTACGGGAACCCTGAAGTCAGAGTTCTCTGCGGCACGCGGCCTATCCACTCCATCGGCGTCATTTGCGGCGAGCAGAGCTATCCGGCCGGGAAAGTCCTTGAAACGTGGATTCGAGAACTTTCGCAGGCCGCCTGGTTCATCGATGCCACCGGGGAGGCCGTTCGGCTCGGAAATCCCATCCTGGGCAACATCGTCTCCGTGGGCGCCCTTGCAGCCACCGGCGTCCTTCCCCTGGGCCGGAATCTTCTTCAGACCGTCCTTTCAAACAAAGTACCTCCTGAGAAGGTGGCCTTAAACCTTGCAGCCTTTGACCGTGGCGAAGCCATGATTCAAGAGCAGGCAGAGGAGTGAAATCATGGGACCCATTGCAGAGCTGAGAGAAGAACACGGAGCCATCATGAAAGTATTTTTAATCCTGCAGGCTCTCGGCGGGAAAATGAAGGAACAGGATCCCCAGGATCCCCTGGGAAACCGGGTCCTCGATGCCTTTCGCCGGATCCTTGAGTTCTTGAAGGTCTTTGTGGACCAGTGCCACCATGCCAAGGAAGAGGAATTGCTCTTTCCTGCCATGACGGAGGCGGTCACCGGGAACAGGGGCCTGATCGAGGAACTGATATCCGAGCATGAACACGGTCGGAGGATGATCCGAAGCATGGAGGCCGCCTTGAGCCGCACCGGCCGGGAAGGGGAAACTTCTTTTGGGGGCCTGGCTGAAGACATCAAGGAATACCTTCAGGTTTTTCGAAACCACATCCGAAAAGAAAACGCTATCCTGTTCCCTGAAGCCCGCGAACTGCTTTCTCACACCACCCAAAGTCTTATGGTCCGGGAATTCGAGAGAATTGAAGAAGAAAGAATAGGAAAAGGGCGGCATGAAGCTTTTCACAGGATGATTGAGGAACTGGGAGAATCAGTGAGCAGCAGCGGGTGAACAAAAATGCCCCTTCGGGCCCGGAAAAGGAATCCCGGAGGGGCTTAGGAGGAAAGACTTATATCTAAAAATATCTCCGAATTGATGGGTTTCAAGCAGATTTCTTTCACCTGAGAAGCCGAAATTCCGCTCTTCTGTTCCTGGCCCAGGCGTCTTCGTTTTGACCGGGGACGGCTGGTCTTTCCTCGCCATAACTGATGGTCGATATCCTCCTCGCAGGAATGTCGAGAGAAACGAGATAGTCCATGACTCGAATGGCCCTCTTCTCCCCCAGAGCGAGGTTGTATTCTGCAGTGCCGCGATCGTCGCAGTGCCCCTCGATTCGCAATCTGGAATCAGGATTGGCCTTCAGCCACGCTGCCTTGCTCTCAAGCAAAGGGCGGTATTCCGGTTTAATATCGGAACTGTCAAAATCAAAATACACAGCTTCCAATTCAAGGGCCCTGAGTTCATCCCTGACCTTTTCATCAGCCTGATCGCCGGCCGCCAAGCGCGCACGCCGCTCGGCTTCAGCCCTTCTATCCGCCTCCGCCTCGGCTCTCCGCCTGGCCTCCGCCTCCCTTTCCTCGGTAGTGGACCTCGGCGTAACCGGCTGTGTGGATATGTCCGACGAGTCAACCCTGCTGTGCCCTCTGGAGCAACCGCTCACGAAAAGAAGCCCGGTGAACAGAAAAACAATTGCAATTCCTGATACAATGATCTTCCTGCTTTTCATTCCTCCCACCTCCCCAAAAAAAAGTTCTGTACTCGAATCATCATGTCAGCAAGGATTTGCCGTGTCAATGAATAAGGAAGGAAAGAAGCAAGCCGCCCTTTCTCGCGCGTTTTTGCGGGGAAAAAGCCTACCCTTTCCATTCGTCCACGTCTATCAAGCCGAGTCTTGCGGCATAGCGGGCCAGATCGATGGTGCTCTTAAGTCCAAGCTTCCCCTTGATGTTGGTACGGTGGTTCTCTACGGTTTTCGGGCTGATAAAAAGCCTGTCTGCAATCTCCTTGACGGAAATGTCTTTGGCCAGCATGCGCATGATCTCTTGCTCTCGGTTGGTCAGGCTTCTGTAAGCGTCGTCGTTGATCTCCCTATCCTTTCCCGGAGATTTTTTAAGTGTCTCAACCACGGAAGGCGCCAGGTAAGTATCCAGGTAATATTCCCCTTTCACGATGGTTTCCAGCGCCTTTATAAGCGCATCGGGAGCGGATTCTTTAACCAGATACCCGGTCGCGCCGGCCTTATATGCTTCCGTGATATAATCTATTTTGGAATGCATGCTGACAACGAGAAAACTCGCCTCAGGTATGGCAGCGGTTTTCATTCTCCGGATCAAGTCAATACCGCTCCCATCGGGCAACGATATGTCCACGATTACGAGATCAGGTTTGAGCTTCTCGGCGATTCGGAACCCTTCAGCTGCGCTCCCTGCCTCGCCAACCACTTCGAACCTGGAGTTTCGTTCTATGATGACCTTGAGGCCTTCCCGGACCATAGGGTGGTCATCGACAATCAATAAGCTTTTCTTCTTCACCGTGTTCCTCCCCGCCATGATCTATCGGCAATTCCACGATACGACGATTGATGTTCCACCCTCCTTCCGGGATTGTATTGAAACAGACCCCCCCGAAAGGTACGCTCGCTCTCTGATGCTGCTCAGTCCTATACCTTTCCCCAGCGTATTTGAATGAGCCTCCTTTGTATCGAAACCGACCCCGTCATCCTCGATACCGAGTTCAACTCCACCCTTTTTTTTCCTCAGAAAGACCTTCAGGCTTTTTGCGTAACTGTGTTTGGAAACGTTGTTGAGCGCTTCCTGCAAAATCCTGTAAACGACGATCTTATATTTCTCGGGTATATCCTCTTCCTTTATGGTGAGCTCTCGTTTAAAGCGAATCTCATGATTCAACTCCTGAAATTCTTCACAAATGCGATTGACAGCAATGATAAGCCCCAAATCATCCAGAATTGAGGGCCGGAGATGTTCGAGGATTCTTCGCAGTTCAGCAAGGCATTCGTTAATCATGGAGCAGATATTCTCAAGGGAGATACCGGGTGGAGGAGTGCCTGCCATTGTCTTGATTTTCATTTCCACAAACATTCTAATAGCGACGAGATTTTGTGCGATGGTGTCGTGCAGATCCAGGGCAATTCCTTTTCTTTCATCCTCTTGAATCGTCAGAAGTCGAGAGGTAAGCGAGTGCAATTCTTTTTCCGAGTGTCGCAATGCTTTTCCCACCCGTTCGCGTTTCTCCATTTCTTTTTTAAGTTCATCATTGGACATCAACAGATTCGCGGTTCGTTCCTCAATCTGTTTTTCCAGATTCGCATGAGCTTCGAGCAGCGCCATTTCCGCCCGTTTCCGCGCAGTGATATCCACGACAACCGTTCGAAGCCGAATGGCACTAGCCCCCTTCTCCTGCTCTGCAACGCTTTGGAGCTGAGCATAGAATGCTTGGCCGTTTTTTCTTTTAAGCTCCACCTCGCAAACCTGCTTGTTCTCAGCCTTGAGCGCCTGCTTCCAGTGGGCGTAAAATTCATCCTGAAAGCCCGCTGAAACAAACCGAGAAAATCTTTGTTTGATCAGATCTCCCCTATCCGAACCCAGTAAATCGGCGCAGGCAAGATTCACCTCCAGAATCAGGCCTTTCTCATCCAGGGTGAAATACCCGACAGGGGCAAGTTCGTATAGTTCAAAGTACCTATCCCTTGACTCCGCAAGCTCCGCCTGTGCATTGCGAAGCTCTTCGTTCTGCATTTCCAATTCAACCTGGTGGACACGCAGTTCCTGGATCAGTTTTTCAACATCTTCAACAGGAGATGTGCAAGAATCCACAGATCTCCTGCGAAGAAATTTCTCTGCCCGATTTCGGAGTCCCGTGGACTTCTGCCCGTTCTTTGGACTGCTTTTTTTCACGCCATTATGCCCTCTTATGGGACTTCACGCTGTGAATCTTGCTTCGACTAAACTGGCCCCCTGCGGCCGGAGGGGGGGCTGACGGCTAGCGTTTCGCTGCGGTCACATCTTCGATGGCAAGCAGTATCAGCGCC
>JAWOJI010000085.1:0-5677 GCA_046481735.1 Desulfatiglandales bacterium
CCCATAATCGGTCCCTATGCCGTTTCAGGCCATGTCTCCGAGCTTTCCGATAAGGGGCTTGTTTTTAACGACCTTGTTTTGACCCTGGGGAAAAGCGAAGTGTCCGGGCTGCTCGAATTTTATCCGGCCGGAGACAGACCCCTGCTGAAGGCCGTCCTTTTCTCACCGGGTCTGGACCTAAGATCCGCCGCTTCATTGCACAAGGACAACCGGCAGATTCTGGGCGCCCTCCGCGCACTGGGGCCGGTGAGACTTGCAATCTCCATAGCCGATCCCGGAGGCAAGCCTGCCGTTCCGAGCGTGCATGTCCACATGGGAACCAACGAACTGGCCGAAGTGAGCATCAAAGGAGCCGTCCACGACTTCATGTCCCGGCGCGGCATTGACCTAGAGTTCACCATGGAAGGCAGAGAGGTCGGCAATCTCCAAGAAATCTTCCGGAAACCCCTGCCCTTCGCCGGACCTTTCTCTCTTGGCGGCCGGTTCCTTGATTCCGAATCCGGTGTTTACCGGATCGATGATCTGACGGCGACTCTCGGCGAGAACGACATTCGTGGATGGCTGGAAGCACGGATTGAGGACGCCGTCCGCATCGACGCGACATTGGTTTCCCAACATATTGACCCGAATGTCATAAGCTCTCTCGGTTCAACGAGTGGCACGATACTCCGGCACCTCGGGCAATGGTCTTTGGAAACCCGCCTGGTGTTGCCTTCGCTTGACAGGCTGCAGGTCGAGAGCTTCAAGATCGCTGCGGGAACCCGGGACTTCGTGGCAGTGGAACTGAGCGGCGCCGTTCATGATCTCTTCACGATGCGGGGTGTGGAGGCGACCTGCTCCATCGAAGGTCAGGATTTCGGCATTCTGGAGGAACTTACGGGAAAATCCTTTGCCTTGACAGGGCCTTTTGCCTTGATCGGTCGACTCGTTGATCCCAAAGCGGGTGTGTACAAGATTCAGGACTTCAATGCAGTCTTCGGCGACAACGACCTTGAGGGCGCCTTTGAAATCACCTTCACTGCCCATAGACCCCGTTTGACAGCAGATCTAACATCGCGCACCCTTGACCTCCGCCCACTCTTTTCGAAAACCGAGACAGGCTCGGGAAACATGACGGAAAACGTGATTCGCAAGAAATCGGACAACCGGGTTTTTCCACGCAACCGGCTTCCTCTGGGCCATCTCCGGATGATCGACGGTGAGGTAAAACTGGAAGCCGGACAAATCCTGATGCCTCGCCTAGCTTTTGACACTGCAACCGTTCACCTCAAGATCGACAGCGGCCGTCTTGAGATCTCTCCCTTCCGGGGCGCGATTGGAGGGGGATCTGCAGACGGAAGCTTCTCTCTCAGCACAGAAGGCGACACCGGGGAGGCAACGCTTGAATTTTCGGCCTCTCAGGTCGACCTGGGCCTGATGCTGACTGAACTGGGCGTTCAGAAAACCGTCGAGGGCAAGCTCCGGTCTGAAATCGAGGCGAAAAGCCGGGGCGACAACATTGGATCCCTCATGGCGGGGCTCCATGGCAGAGCTGTTTTCGTGGTCGCCGACGGCCGGATTCACAACAAATACATCGATCTTCTGGGAGGGGGCCTCCTTCGGGAGGTCTACCGATTGGTAAACCCGTTCAGCCAGAAGGAACCCTTCAGCGAGCTTGCATGCCACGTCAACCACTTCGACATCCAGGAGGGCGTTGCTGTGAGCAGGGTATGGGTAACAGATACAAAGCACACCACCGTCAGGGGCGCCGGGAATATAGACCTCGGGAACGAGCGTCTGGACATGGCATTCAGGATGTCACCCAAGAAAAGCATCGGGATCAGCGGGTTGGCGGAATTCGATCTGAATGTAGGAGATTTTGCCAAGGCTTTCAAGGTGGAAGGGACATTTACCCAACCCTCTGTCACGCTGGATCCAACAGGTGCAGCAGCGACGATAGGAAAGATGCTGGGGGGACTTGCCCTCTTCGGCCCCCTGGGTCTTGCGGCAGGACTCATCGACCTGAAACTGGGGCAGGACCACCCTTGTCTCAAAGCTTTGGAAGCCCTGGAAAACGGCCCTGGGACGGAGGGGGATCAAAACGGAGGGTCATCTCTCCCACCCTCTCCATTGCAAACTCTCGAGCAGCACCAGGGCCATTAGGGCCGCTGACCCTGGGAGATTGAGCATTGGCAAACGGTCACTTCCCGGCCTTCCCCTGCTTTGCTACAGCCTCCATGGCTTCCTTCACCTTCTCCGGGTCGCCCAGGTAATAGTTTCTCAAAGGCTTCAGGGCTTCATCCAGTTCGTAAACCAACGGCATGCCCGTGGGAATGTTGAGCCCCGGAATCACGTCATCGGGAATGCCGTCGAGATATTTCACCAGCGCGCGCAGGCTGTTCCCATGGGCGGCGATAATGACCTGCTTTCCAGACCGCACCGCAGGTGAGATCACTTCGTGCCAGCAGGGCAGGAAACGGGACACCGTATCCTTCAAGCACTCTGAGAGAGGAATCTCCTCCTGTCTCAGCTCCCCGTATCGGGGATCATTTGCCGGATTCCTGGGATCGGTCTCTTCCAATGCAGGGGGCCTGGTGTCATAACTTCTTCTCCATATCTGGACCTGCTCCTCTCCGAATTTTTCAGCCATTTCAGATTTGTTCAAACCCTGCAGAGCGCCGTAATGCCGTTCATTCAGGCGCCAGTCCCGAATCACCGGGATCCACATGAGGTCCATTTCATCCATGACGATCCACAAGGTGCGGATCGCCCTTTTCAAAACAGAGGTGAAAGCGATGTCGAATACATATCCTTCCGCTTTCAGAATCAAGCCCGCATCTTTCGCTTCCTCGAGCCCGTTCTCGGAAAGGTCCACGTCGGTCCATCCGGTAAACCGATTTTCTTTGTTCCATGTGCTCTCGCCGTGCCTCAGCAAAACAAGTTTGTACATAAGTTCCTTTCCTCCCAATCATTCTAACGGCTTTCCTGACTTCTTCCAGAGCCTACAAGTGCTTTTTAATGATTTTCATGGCCCTGTCCAGAGAATCCGTTGCATGAATAAGTTCCAGGTCTGAAGCGCTGACCGTTTCTTCCAAGACTAGGGTGCTTTGGATGAACTCGCCGAGCTTTTTCCAGAAGTTTCCCCCCATGGCTATGATGGGGAAGTACCCCAATTTGCTGGTCTGCATCAAGGTGATGGTTTCAAAAACCTCGTCAAGAGTTCCAAAGCCGCCCGGCATGACGACAAAGGCTTGCGAATACTTTACCAGCATCACCTTGCGCACGAAAAAGTGCTCAAACTCCACGAAACGATCCAAATAAGGATTCGGTTTCTGCTCCGACGGAAGCTGGATGTTGCATCCGATGCTCAGGCCTCCTCCTTCTTTTGCGCCCCGGTTTGCTGCCTCCATGATGCCGGGGCCTCCCCCCGTCATCACCGCAAACCCCTCCTGCGCAAGCCTGAAGCCGAGTTGACGGGCCAAGTCATAGTAAGCGTGTCCTTCCTTGAACCGTGCACTGCCGAAGACGGTAACACAGGCCCCGATCCCCCCGAGCCGCTGAAAGCCGTGAACAAACTCAAGGAAGATCCGGCCCGCACTTGCCAGTTCCTGGGGATTCTCCCGGCTTCCCTGGAGAAAGGCCCTCTCCTCTTCATCCCTGATTGAGGCGTACCAGTCTGAAGATCTTTTTCCTGAGTCGTTCGACGGGTTCATCGAGCGTTTTCCTCGGCTCCTCTGTCTCTCCATCATTCCGGTCTTCCTAAGACATGTCTCTCGGTTGCCCTGTGCAGGAGAGCACCGTGCTCCACAACCGGCCGTTGGGGTCGATTCTCTTCCTGCTGGACGCCGCCAGGCCGATGGGCACATGGGTGAATTTGTTTTTCCAGCTTCCGATCAGCATATTTGTTCTGCCGGAGATCCCCGCGTGCACAGCATGATGCCCCATCTGGAGGCAAAAAGCAGAATCATGAGGGTTCGCAGGAAGGCTTCGGATCGTGTAGCTTGGATCAATGTACTTGAGATTGATTTCCAACCCCTCCTTCTTGAAGTGGCAGTTGATCCTCTCTTTCAGAAAAAGGCCGATGTCGTTGAAACGAATGTTCCCTGAAGCGTCTCTTTCACCCGTGTCCCCCATCAGGTTTTGCCCGGCCCCTTCACCGACCACGATCACGGCATGACCCCGCTTTTCCACTCTTTCTTGCAGCGCTCTTAAAAGCCCTTCAAGGGTAAAATTGACCTCCGGGACCAGGCAGAGGTTGACGTCATTGTTGGCCAGGGTTGCGTAGGCGGCGATAAAACCGGATTCGCGGCCCATGAGCTTCACCAGGCCCATGCCGTTCTTGGCGCCCACAGCCTCTGTGTTGGCCGACTCTATGGCCGTTCTGGATTCGCCTACCGCGGTCTCAAACCCGAATGAAGCCTCCACAAAGGAGATGTCGTTGTCAATGGTTTTGGGTATGCCGATGACGCCTATCTTGATTCGCCGGGCTTCGATTTCCTCGGCAAGGGCCTGGGCGCCCCGCAAGGTCCCATCCCCTCCGATGGTGAACAGAATCCCGACGTTCATTCGTTCCAGCGTGTCCACCATTTCGCATACATCCTGGGGGCCCCGAGAAGAACCCAGAATCGATCCTCCGATCCTGTGAATGTCCTTGACCGTCTCAGGAGTCAACTCAAGAGGGGTGTGGCCGTGGCGGTGCGTGAGGCCCTCGAAGCCGTAGCGAAATCCGAAAACGGTTCTCACGCCATAGTGGTGGAAGAGCCCCAGCACAATGGCGCGGATCACGTCGTTCAGGCCTGGGCATAGGCCGCCACAGGTCACGATGCCGCATTTCAGCTTGGATGGATCAAAGTATATTTTCTCCCTGGGACCGGCAAGGTCGAATCGCGGCGGGGTTTTTCCTGCATCCAGAAACGCCGTGATGTCCCTCAACCGATCGTGATAAAGCACACGCTCATCATCTCTTACGAAGTCAGCCGTCGCCATCGGGGAGGGGATTCGGGCCTCCCCCAGTTTCAAAATGTTCAGATCGAGCTCAGTTTCAAGCATGGGTATTCTCCAAAAGAATAGAGCGGCATATTGCAATATACTCAAAATGGGCCGCAGAGCATGACGCACGGTACAAGGAAAAGAAATAAATATCCGGGTCCAGGCGGCCCGGTTTTGGTCTCTAAGCCCAGAAGGCATGATTTGCGAGTGTAGCGCCGCCAAAATCCGAAATCCGAATATCGAAATACGAAACAAATTCCAATCCCAAATGTCCTAATGACAAAAACAAAACCGGCTCCGTGATAGTAGATATGTTCGTTGTTTGAATCATTCGAATTTTTGTCATTACTTATTGTTTCGGGTTTCGAATTTCGTGCTTCGAATTTATGATCTTCTCACTTCCACGGGCATAACCATCTGTCTCTGACCTGGCCCGACGGACTAGGGTTTACCCAACGTAACAAAAACCGTGGGCCGCTCTTCGTTATTCCATTCTTCCTAAATCCATCAGTTCCATCCGGTTGTTCGCGTCGGGATGTTTTGAAGACGCCCCTTCCGTGAGGATCACAAGATCCCCCTGCCCCCCGTGATCCTGAAGCCATTTCTTTGCGAAGTTCCGCCAGTCCTCCGGATGATTCGGCTCGCACACAGGGAAAACGCCATAGGAGAACTGCAGGTTTTGGCACGTCGCCTCCTGGGAGCTTACACC
>JAWOJI010000092.1:0-28597 GCA_046481735.1 Desulfatiglandales bacterium
AAGGACGTGAAAATGGTGGTCGGTATAGGCCCGGTTCCCATGATGAAATTCCTGTCCAAGCTCACCAAGGAGTACGGGGTCAAAACGCTCGTCAGCCTCAATGCCATAATGGTCGACGCCACGGGCATGTGCGGATGCTGCCGGGCGACCGTCGGAGGGGAAACCAAGTTCGCCTGTGTGGACGGCCCGGAGTTTGACGGCCACAATGTGGACTTCGACGAGCTCGCCCAGCGCCTCGACGCTTACAAGAATCTTGAAAGGCAATCCTACGAAAGATACGTCAAAGAGTGCGAATGCAAGGTGAGGTGATCCTCATCGCCGCTCCTGATTCCCTTATTCCAGCTTGGGAGCGAAGCGAAATTCTGCGCCTTATTTGGGAGGAGTGACATGTCCGAGAAGACGGAAAAAAAGGCGAAAATTCCCAGGCAGAAAATGCCCGAGCAGCCACCCGACGTTCGCAGGAGGAATTTCCTTGAAGTGCCCCTGGGGTACGAGGAAAACGAGGCGGTGGAGGAAGCCAAGCGGTGCCTTCAGTGCAAAAACCCCTCCTGCAAGGAGGGCTGTCCTGTCGGTATCGACATCCCGGGTTTCATCAACCTCATCACCCAGAACGAGTTCACCAAGGCCATCCGACATATCTGGGAAACCAACAGTCTTCCCGCGGTCTGCGGCAGGGTTTGCCCTCAGGAGAGCCAGTGCGAGGGCAAATGCATCCTTGCAAAGAAAGGCGAATCTGTGGCCATAGGCAATCTGGAGCGTTACGTGGCCGACCTCGAGAGAACCCACGGCAAGGGGGATCTTCCGCCTAAAGCCGCGCCCACCGGCAAGAGGGTTGCGGTTGTAGGCTCAGGGCCTTCCGGGCTGACGGTGGCCGGCGACCTGATACGCAAGGGTCACGATGTAACCGTTTTTGAAGCCTTCCACAAGCCGGGGGGCGTTCTGGTCTACGGCATTCCTGAATTCAGGCTTCCGAAGGAGATCGTTTTCTCCGAAGTCAACTTCCTGGAGCGCTTGGGAGTGAAACTGGAGTGTAATGCCGTGGTGGGCAAATCCATCACTCTGGATGAGCTTCTTGGAGATGAAGGATTTGACGCGGTCTACCTGGGCGTTGGCGCAGGATTGCCCCGGTTCATGAACATTCCCGGAGAAAACCTGATCGGGATTTACTCTGCCAACGAGTACCTCACGAGGGCCAACCTCATGAAGGCGTACCTCTTCCCCGAGTATGACACGCCGATTGTTCTCGGCAAAGATGTGGTGGTCTTCGGGGCAGGCAACGTGGCCATGGATTCGGCGAGGACCGCCATGCGCCTCGGCGCGGACCGCGTAAGAATCGTTTACCGACGATCCAGGGAGGAGATGCCTGCGCGTGCAGCGGAAATCCACCATGCCGAGGAAGAGGGCATTGAGTTTCACCTTCTCACCGCACCCACACGGTTTGTTGGAGACAACACGGGGCGGGTCATTGCCGTGGAGTGCATCCAAATGAAGCTCGGCGAACCCGACGAATCAGGGCGGCGCCGTCCCGTCCCGGTGGAAGACTCCAAATTCCGCCTCGACTGCGACCTTGCCGTCATTGCCGTGGGCGCCGGCGCCAACCCAATACTCACGAAATCCACCCCGGATCTCAAGCTCAACAAGTGGGGATACATCATTGCGGATCCGGAAACCGGAAAGACGTCCAAGAAAGGGGTGTGGGCCGGTGGGGACATCGTGACCGGTTCGGCGACGGTCATCCTTGCCATGGGCGCAGGCCGGATGGCCTCCGAATCCATCCACAAGTATCTGACACTCGGCTGGTAACCCCGCCGATTTCAAAGGCCTCCGTTTCATCACGACAAGACCTCGCTTCCCAGCGAAAGCGAGGTCTTTTTTTCGTTCCCTTCCCCAATCACGGTGTTCGGGAAGCAGGGCCTTTTCCGTCGATCGCAAGGTAGGGCGGCATCGGAAGCTCGTTGACGAACAAGGTCTTTTCGTCTACGGCTCGCATGACCGCGTGGTCCCAGGAAGTGAACATGTAGCCATAGAGGTGCCCCTCCGGGCCGATAACCTTAAAGAGCCTTGGATAAAAAACGCCGATCGGCAGTTGCCTCTTGATGAGATCGACAAGATCATCCAGCAAATCCTTGTCTGTCACCTTGAACCAGCGCTCGGAGACAAACCCCCGATCATCGTCTTTTCGGTCAAAAAGGACTGCCGATGGATGACCGGCATGCACCCCTGAATAATGGATCTCATAGTCTTCCCAGTGATTTTGGAGGGCCTCAACCGTCACGGCATCCGTTCTTTTCACCATCTGAAGGCTTCCATATTGATTCAGCGCGCAACCGGAAACCAGGAGGCCCGCCAGCAAAATCGACAATGGGAACACGGAGTATTTGCTCATAGAAATCACCTCCTTGATTCACTCTACTCACACCATAAACCTTTTTCCATTTTTGACAACCGGCGGGATTTTTCATGCCCCCTCATTCCGTAGATGATTGGAGAGCCGCCATGCCCTGCGAAGGCAATATTTACGCACAGGCACAAATCCCCTATTCTCGCATCCCTGCAGGGCTGAGGGATCTTAAGGCGCCCCGATGGTCTGCACAGAATTCTGGGCACTCCGCACAAAGAGCCATGCAATGTCGGGACAGGTTTTGCCCTCCGAGATAGCCACGTAACAGGACGCTGAACTCGAGAACACTTCCGCCCAAGGTTCCCCCCACATTATTCTAACTTATTGATGCCAAAATGCTTTTTGTTTACATGCACAGGGGCGACAAGCGAAATCCCGATTCCTTCTCAGGTTCACGGCACAGGATTTGCGATCAAGATGCCACCAGTCGCCGATTCGACAAGGCTCTTTCGAGAGCGCCCGGGCCCTATTCTCCGAAGTCGTTGGAGCCTGGACATAACGCGGATAGTTTGCTTGAAGCAGTCGCATCGGCGCCGGTCTTTGGGAAAGGGGGGTACCAAATCTTACTCGAGGGAGGATAGCGATCATGTTGAATTTCAAACGATGCGTGGTTCTGTGGGTGGCAGTGCTGTTTATTTTTTCTTTTGTTCCGGCACTTCATGCCGAGGAGAGCAAGGTCGACATCAATCAAGCGACCGTGGAGGAGCTGGCACAGCTCAAGAACATCGGTCCGGGGTATGCACAGAGAATTGTGGAGTTCAGAGAACAAAACGGCCCTTTCCAGAAACCTGAAGATCTCCTGAAAGTCAAAGGTATCGGACAGAAAACTTGGGAACTGAACAAAGATCGGATTATTGTAAAAGCGGAACCGTAATCTTCTAAAAAGCCCCCTTTTCCCAAAATTTTCAATTTCCTTTCCCAGCCTCGCACCGGTCCCAGGAAAACTCTCGCCGCTGGCGCCGGTGCGAACCTCCTGAGCGGGTTCAACCCAGCCAACCGATAACAGTGTCGCGCTCACGGAACTCTTGGGACACAGCACTGCAGGGCGGTTCCTTCCCCTTGACCTGATCATCGGGAATCCTGTCCAACCGTTTGATTCAATTCAATGAACCCGAATTGGAGGGCGGATTTAGGCCTTGCCACATCAGTAACGCTGGTGTATGAATTCAGTCATCAAGGAGGTTTGTGATGGATTCCTTCACCCCGACCAGAGCGGATGCCTACCGCCTGCTCACGTCTTATAACCACAATGACGGCCTGATCAAACACGCCTTGGCCGTAGAAGGCGTCATGCGATATCTCGCGAGAAAGCGCGGAGAGGATGAAGAAAAGTGGGGCATTGTCGGTTTGGTGCACGATCTCGATTACGAGCGTTTCCCTGCCGAGCACTGTAAAAAAACAGAAGAGATTCTCAGAAAGGAGAATTGGCCTGAAGAGTACATTCGTGCCGTGATCAGCCATGGATGGGGCATCTGCTCGGATGCGGAACCGCGGACGGAACTGGAAAAAGTCCTTTACGCAGTCGATGAGCTCACAGGCCTCGTGGCAACCACTGCGCTCGTCCGCCCTTCGAAAAGCGTCCTGGACACGCAGGCGAAGTCGGTGCTCAAAAAATGGAAGGACAGGAGATTTGCTGCGGGCGTGGACAGGTCGATTATCGAAAGGGGGGCGGAAATGCTTGGCATCGAGCTCTCAGAGCTTGTCACCGACACCATCATGGGAATGCGGGAAGTTGCGGAAGCAATCGGCTTGAAAGGAAACATCGAATAGAGCAGATTCGTAACAGTTTGGTATCGTTTGCCCTTGTGAAACCTCCAGTAGCATCAGGCACGGGGAGCCCCTACGGCCGGCTTTCTTGCCGGTACATCAACCTCTCAAAAGCAGCGAGCATCTCACCAAGTCGGGTGCTTGCCAACAACCCTCCCAGAAGAACGCCGAAGGCGTTCGCAACCATGTCAAGTACCTCCATCGACCGGTACGACGTTGTCCCCTGCAAAAGATCAAGGGCGATCCCCAGGGTGATGAACAGAGCACCCCAGATGACCAGGCTCCGTCTGGATTGGTAAAGGAATCCGAACCACAGCATCATTATCGCGTAGGCCGTCACGTGCAAGAGCTTGTCCGCCCCGGGAAAGCTCGGCAGATCAGGAAGCGACGGCGTCAGGGAACTGTAGATGACGAATCCAAGATATAACCAACCAATCGTATGCCAAAGCGCTTTGAGTTTGAGAGGTCGCATCGGTTCTCATCCATTTCAGAAAGGGGAAAGCCGGCATAATCCTGTAACTTAATAAATTTCTTGACAAAAACTGCAAACCCCAGTAATTTTCCTCCAAAAGAGAAGTCTTGGACATGAAATTTTCCGTCGAAGGAGCATCGACCCATGACCGTGACCAAAGACCATATCATCAATTCCATGTGCCAGCAGCTTGACATGCCCAAGAAAAAGGCTGCCGAACTTCTCGAAACTCTCCTGGAGCTTGTGGCGAAGACCTTGGAAAACGGAGAGGATGTTCTGATCAGCGGCTTTGGGAAATTTTGCGTCAAGCGGAAGAATGCGCGGAAAGGCAGAAACCCGGCAACGGGAGAAGACCTGATGCTCGGCTCACGGCAGGTGGTAACATTCAAGTGCTCCCCGATCTTGAGGTCCAAGGTCAACAACGAGGAACACTAGTCCCCAGATCCCATCGTTCGATTGCGCATCCGATTTTGAAACAGGGGCCATGGTTCCTGAGCAAAAGGAATCGGCGGACAGGCTTGTCAGACGCAGGCCCTTCCCCTTCCTCTATGTAAAGTTGTAATGCTTCCTCACCGGTTCTCTGACGTCCCACATGCAGGAAAGCCCTTTCGGAAAAGTTACAAAATCCCCTTTTCCGAATTCCACCTGATTCCCATCGGCGGTTTCCACCACCACCTTGCCCTCCAGAATGTAGCACTCTTCCGTCTCGTCATAATGCCACTCAAAGCGGGAAACCTCCTTTTCCCAAATGGGCCAGGACGGAACACGCCGCGCTTCGAGATATGCCTTGTCGGGTTTCACAACTTCAATCCTCATCGCAGTTCTCACCTCCTAAAAAAAAGACTGATCCGCAGGAACGAACTCAAGATCATCTTGTGGGGTTGAGTATAGATGTGAAAAGGAGAACGGTCAAGGTCTCCTGGGTTCGAGTCCGAAGAGGTGAGAGAAGATGGAAGAAAAACCAGCTTTCCAGTAACATTTTAGCTTTTTGAAATTTAAGTTTGCCGGCCCGGGCATGAGGTCTTCAAAAACCTAAACTGGTACGCTTTCCAGAATTTCAAGGCCTATCAAAAAATGGCCTTTCAATCGGCCTTCGTCATTCTTCGTGATGTGTCGCACCGCCGTTTTCTGATACTCCGATTGATAGACCGAATCCTTCGAGTAATATTTCACCCGTAAGGTGTCACCGACCTTGAGAAGGTCGAGAACCCCCGATTTCTCATTCACGAGCAGGCTGAGAGCGGACTCCGCCACGTCCCAGATCTTGAACTGATAAACCACGCCAAGCTCCTCCACAAGGAACTCCGCGCTGTAGTACCGATCTGCGCTTCCTCTCAAACCAGGCACTCTTTCAGGCAAAGCAACCGCCGCGCTGGTTCTATTCATGTTCTCCCCCAATGCCGGTGGTCATTACGGAAAAGATTACACAAAACCATACAAAATTGTCAATAATATTTTATATATTAGCATAACTTAGTTTAAAATTACATTATATAGTATAGTTTACCTTGCAATGATGCCACATGTTGTAGGAGACTTCCAATCTGTGCCCTCTTTTGGTTCCCCCACTTAAGGATGGGGCCGAGACTTGCAATATTGATCGCTTGTGTTAGAGTCAGAACTGAAAGCAAACTTCAAATCAAAGGAGTTGACTATGTGGGAAGTGTCCCGCTTCCTTGTCTCGTGTGTCATCGCCCTGAGCCTGTGCCTGCCTTGCTCCGCCGAAGAGACTTCGCTCCATGTAAATCTCGATGTAAAGGAGTTTTACCTGGAAAACGGAATGCAGTTTCTCGTTGTTGAACGCCCTGCCACGCCCCAGGTCGCCTGTCGTGTTTCCATCCGGGCGGGATCCGCGCTCGAAGATTCGGGCAAATCAGGAATCGCCCACATGCTGGAGCATATGATGTTCAAGGGGACGAAGAACTTCGGGACAACGGAACCTGAAAGAGATCGCCATCTCCAGAACCAGATTGAAGCGGCCTACCAAACGATCCTGAAGGAAGAGGCCAAACGCAACCCGGATCCCGCCCTCATCGCTGAAAAGCTTGCGGAGATGGCGACGCTGCGCCAAGAGGTTCAAGAAATCTACGTGCCTCAGGCGTTTTCCATGCACATGTCCATGAACGGCGCCGTAGGCATCAATGCCTTCACCTCAAGAGACGAGACCCAGTATTTTATGTCCGTGCCTTCGGACATGACGGAACTGTGGTTCTCCATGGCCAGCGAACAGCTTTTCGAACCGGCCTGGAGGGAGTTCTACGTCGAAAAGGAAGTGGTTTTGCGCGAATGGGATTTTCGCTATGTCAACAACCCGGACGGCGCCGCATACTTGGATCTCCTGGCGACCGCTTACACCGCTCACCCTTACAGAGATCCCACGATCGGATGGAAGTCGGACATAGAACGATTCAACACCTCGGACGCCATGGCTTTTCACGAAAGGTATTACAATCCCGCAAACGCAGTTGTTGTCATGGTCGGAGATATTACGGAGAAGAAAGCAAGAGAACTGGCCGGCGTTTATTTCAATCGATACCCCAAAGGCCGCAGGGCTCCCGAACTCGTGACTTGGGAACCACCGCAGCGAGGCCCCCGCAAGAGCATTCGATTTTTGAAAGGGGCCCGCGCCCCCCGGATTCTCATCGGTTTCCACGGGGCGGCCATGGGTAGCGATGATTTCTACGCTCTGGACGCACTGACCATGATACTGAGCAGCGGGCTGAGCGCGCGCCTGAATCAGGCGATCGTGAACAAAGGCCTTGCCTCGGAGGCTTGGGCCTACAATCCGGACAATCGATTCGGCGGCATGGTCGTCCTCGGAGGAATTCCGAGTGACGCTCGAGAGCTGCCGGGAGAGGGTCCTGAAGAAAGCCTGGTTCATCTGAAGGCCTGCGAGAAACTGGAGAAAGAACTCCTCGATCAAGTTGAGATTCTGAAGAAGGAATTGGTTTCTCAAGCTGAACTCGAGCGAATCAAGAGCCTCAGCCACCGGGAGTTTCTCGACAGAATGCGTTCCAACCAAGGATTGGCCCGCATGATCGCCACTGCGGAGGTGCAGGTCGGCTGGCGCTACCTTCTCACCTACCTCGAGCGAATTGGAAGAGTGACGGCTGAAGACGTCCAAAGAGCTGCCGACAAGTACCTCCGAGAGGAAAACAGAACCACGATTTGCGTTGTGCCCGGGGGAAAGCTGGAGCGGCCGCCGGACCCCTATGAAGAAGTGCGCTCCTTCACCGGCGCTGCAGTGAGGGAAACTCACATCCCCACAGACCTTGCCAATCGCTCCGATTATCCCACTCCCGAAGGGTGGAGGCATCCCCTGTCGTTTCAACGTACACCCAGCAAAGTCACGTACGCGCAAGCCGAGAGCGCAACGGTTGAAGGCGCGGCCCTGTTCTATCTGCCGGACCGTGAGCTTCCTCTGATCGATCTTTGCCTCCTTGTCAAGGCAGGGGAGGTCGACGTTCCGGAAAGCAGACAAGGTCTCGCCCAGGTATTCAACGACGCACTGGTGAAGGGAGGAACCGAGCGCTTCAACCCTCAAGAACTGGCCTTTCTTCTGGACGAGAAGGCAATGAAACTCTCTGTGTCCGTGAACCAGGAGGACACTACCGTAAGGCTTTCCGTCATGAAGGAAGACTGGGAAAAGGGCCTCGAGATCCTGGAGGAAATCCTCCTGAGACCTCGATTTGATGACGAGATCTTCGGGGTCGCAAAGGAACAGGCCCTGACCGCCTTGAAAAGGCAAGGCGAAAGTGCACGCGCCGTGGCAATGCGAGAAGCCATGACCTGGCATTTTAGAGGGCACCCGTACGGCCGGGATCCCCTCTACGCGCTCGAGACACTGCCCGCCGTCACCAAGGAGGATTTGAAGGCCTTTCTGCGGAAACACCTCATTCCTGCAAACATGGTCGTTGCCATCTCCGGAGACATTGAGCGGCAAGAGGCCATAGAATCCGTTCAGAGATTTTTTCGCCCTTTCCCTCAAAAAGAACCTCCCGCCAGGGAGTTGACGGCCCCCGGGCGAACGGACCCTGTTCTCGCCCTGATCCCAAAACCCGGCCAGGTCCAAGCCCAGGTGGCCCTTGTCTTGCCGAGCGTGAAACGGACCCATCCGGATTACTGGAAGATCAGCCTGCTCATGAGCGTTTTCGGGGGGAGCGACTCCCTGCTTTACAAGAGGCTGCGAGACGACCTCGGGCTCGTCTATGCCGCCTTCTTCACCCAAACCTACAAATGGGAGGCGGGGCTGCTCTTGGGATACATCGGCTGCAAAGGCGACATGACGTCCGATGCCATACGGGAAACGGTCCTTATCATGAAGGCTCTTGGCCGGGACCTTGCTGACCGGGAACTGGAGCGAAAGCGCATGGATCTGCTGAACAGCTTTGTGTTCAACCTGGACACGCCCGCCCAACTGGTGGAAGCCTACGCTCGATATCACATGCGGGGAGAGCCGCTGGACACCCTGGACAGGATTCAGGATGCATACATCCATGCCCGGAAGGAAGAATTGGAAAATCTCGCAAGAACATTTCTCGACCCGGCCGGAATGCAGGTTTTCATCGTGGTGGACCCTGAAACACGGGTCAGAGGCAAAAACACAGAAGCGGTGTCCATCGCGGAAAGTCTGAGCGATTTGGCCTGCGACTTGGACCTGCCTTTCAGGCAAATCCCCCTTCGCTAGGGAAATCGGAGATGGGGCCCCTAAACGGAAGGAGAAGCGGATGAAGAGTCTTCGCAAGGAACTCTGGTTTCAGGTGCCATCCAGGCGAGGGTTTATCAACATAACCCCTCAAGTGGAGGAAGCGGTCAAGGAAAGCGGCGTCAAGGAGGGGCTGGCCCTGGTGAACGCTATGCACATTACCGCATCGGTCTTCATTAACGACGATGAAAGAGGGCTCCATCAAGATTATGATGTTTGGCTGGAAAAACTTGCGCCCCATGAACCCGTCTCCCAGTATCGCCATAACGTGGGCGAGGACAATGCCGATGCCCATTTGAAGCGTCAGATCATGGGAAGGGAAGCTGTGATCGCCGTCACGGGAGGAAAGCTCGATCTTGGACCATGGGAACAGGTCTTTTATGGAGAATTCGACGGCCGTCGCAAGAAGAGAGCACTGATCAAGATTATCGGAGAATAGCTTTCGAGATCTCTTCAACTTTTCTATCCTTTTTCCTACGAGGTGACAATCAAATGACAAATGCAAACACCCTTGTGCCATACCCCTATCTTTTTTCGCCGATCCGGATCAACCGCATGGATCTCAAGAATCGCATCGTCATGACGGCGATGCACCTCGGCTACACTCCCCAAGGGGAAGTCACGGATCAACTCGTGGAATTCTACAGGGAGAGATCGCGAGGGGGCGTGGGACTCATCATTGTGGGCGGCTGCCCTGTCGACGAATACGGCGGCATGGCAGGCATGATTTCACTCAACCACGACCGGTTTGTCCCGGGCCTGGAGCGGCTCACCCGTGCGGTAAAGGAGGGCGGGGCACGAATCGCGGCTCAGCTTTACCAGGCCGGACGCTACACCCATTCTGCCATGATCGGAGGGCGCAAGCCCTTCTCGTCTTCCGAAGTTCGGTCCAAACTCACGGGCGAAACTCCGCGCGCCCTTGAACTGGACGAGATTCCAGGGGTTCAGGACAGATTTGCCGAGGCAGCCCTGAGGGCAAAAAACGCAGGCTTCGACGCGGTCGAAATCCTCGGGAGCGCAGGGTACCTGATCTGCCAGTTCCTTTCTCCCATCACAAACTTGCGGGAAGACGCTTACGGCGGCCCTCTGGAGAATCGAATGCGATTCGGGCTCGAAGTGGTTCAAAAGGTGCGCAAGGCTGTCGGACCGGAGTATCCGGTAATCATTCGCCTCGCCGGCAATGACTTCATGGAAGGAGGCCACACCAACAAGGAGGCCCGCATTTTCGCCTCGGAACTGGACAAGACAGGGATCGATCTTTTTAATGTCACGGGAGGGTGGCATGAAACCCGCATTCCCCAGTTGACCATGCACGTTCCCCAAGGTGCATTCAGGTATCTCTCCCAGGGCATTAAGTCGGTGGTTCAGGCCCCGGTCATCGCCAGCAACCGCATCAATGATCCCTGTCTCGGAGAAGAGATCATCCGTCACGGCGAGGCGGACATGGTCACCATGGCCAGGGGACTCCTGGCCGATCCCGAACTCCCTGAAAAGGCCCGCAATGGCAAGGCAAACCTCATGTACCACTGCGTGGCCTGCAACCAGGGCTGCTTTGACAGGATCTTCCAACTCAGACCGGTGACCTGCCTTGTCAACCCAAGGGCAGGAATGGAGTGGCACACAACGTCGACACCGGCAGCAAGAGTCAAGAAGTTGTTGGTTGTCGGAGGAGGCCCCGCAGGAATGAAAGCCGCCGTCACTGCAGCGGAGCGGGGCCACAAGGTCCTCCTCGTCGAAAAAGAACGCAGGCTGGGCGGGCAGCTTCTCCTCAACGAACCGATCCCGGGAAGACGGGAAATCACGCAGGCTGCACGGGATCTCGAAGAGAATCTGAGGGCCCTTGCCGTGGAACTGCGTCTTTCAACAGTGGCCGATGCCTCTTTTGTCCAGAGCTATGCGCCGGATGCCGTCATCCTTGCTACCGGAGCCGTTCCTTCCGTACCGGAGATCCCCGGTATCAGAAATGAGAAGGTGGTGACGGCATGGGACGTGCTCGCAGAAAAACGAGGCGTTGGAAAACGTGTCGTCATCATAGGCGGCAACGCCGTGGGTCTCGAGACCGCGCTTTTTCTTGCACACCAGGGAACGATTTCCCCGGAAGTGCTCCACTTTCTGGTCACCAGCAGGGCGGAGTCCATGGAAAGCGTTTCAGCCCTCCTCAACAGGGGCAACAAAGAGGTGACCGTGGTCGAAATGACAGGCAGGGCCGGACAGGACATCGGGAGCTCTTCCCGCTGGACCGTCATGGCGGAACTTCATCGTCTCGGGGTGAACATCATGACCTCGGCCAGAGCCGTTGAAATCAACGCCCAAGGTGTGATCGTTGATAAGGCTGGAAACCGGGAACCCCTCGCAGCAGACACGGTGGTCATTGCGACGGGCGCGACGCCGGTGAACAGGCTGGCGGATGAGCTGAAAGGAATCGTCGCCGAGATTCACCTCGTCGGCGACGCCCGAACCCCTCGCAACGCTCTTGAATCGATCAGAGAAGGCTGGCTCGCCGGGTTGAAGGTGTAACGTCCGATGCGAAGAGCGATTCGCACCATTCGGGCTCCGGAACTGAGACTCCCGCATGGGCGTGCTATGCGGATCAGCCGTACCGGGAGGGCATGCCGGAGAGACAAGAAAAAAGCTTGACACCTTTCGCCTCTTTCAGATACTAGAAATTGAAATGAGAATATTTCTCATCCTTTTACGGTGGTCTTGACCCGCTTGACCAAACCGTAACCTCCCGTTGACCCGAATTAGATGCTGTGTTGGGGACTTGTCCCCGCAGGGACTCCGTCCGCGCAAAAGGTCGGTAGGGAAAAACCCTGAATCGGTTTTGACTCGCTGCGCTCAGCGTGGTTTTGCGTATAGGCCGGCTTGTCCGTAATGGTGCAAGCCGCAGATGAGAAAACCAACATAACGAAGGAGGGAATATGGAGGTCAAGAAGATTTTTCTGCCTGAGTCTGAGTTGCCCCGCCAGTGGTACAACATCCTGGCAGACATGCCTACACCCATGGAACCGCCGCTTCACCCGGGGACCGGACAGCCAGTGGGTCCGGAGGATCTGGCCCCCATCTTCCCCATGAATTTGATCGAACAGGAAGTGAGCCAACAGAGATTCATCGACATCCCGGAAGAGATCTTGAAGATTTACTGTATCTGGAGACCCACGCCGATGTACCGGGCTTACAATCTGGAGAAGTATCTCAACACACCGGCAAAGATCTATTTCAAGAACGAAGGCGTAAGCCCCGCAGGAAGCCACAAACCCAACACATCCGTAGCTCAAGCTTACTACAATAAAATCGCAGGGACCAAGAGGATCACCACGGAAACAGGCGCCGGACAGTGGGGAAGCGCTCTGTCCATGGCCTGCGCGTTCTTCGGCCTGGAGTGCAAAGTTTACATGGTCAAGATCAGCTTCAACCAGAAGCCCTATCGCCGACTGATGATGGAGACCTGGGGAGCCAATTGCGTGGCCAGTCCGAGCACGGAGACAAAGGCGGGGCAGTCCATCCTGGCGAAAAATCCGGACTCTCCCGGAAGCCTCGGGATCGCCATCAGCGAAGCCGTCGAATCCGCGGTGACCGGCAAGGACTCGAAATACTCTCTGGGAAGCGTCCTGAACCACGTGATGCTGCATCAAACCGTAAACGGTCTGGAGTGCCAGAAGCAGTTGGCCATCGCCGGAGACTATCCGGATGTCATCATCGGATGCGCCGGAGGGGGGAGCAATTTCGCAGGATGCGCCTTTCCCTTCGCAAGGGACAAGATCAATGGCAAGAACATCGACATCATTGCGGTTGAGCCGCTTTCATGTCCGACCATGACGAGAGGACCCTTTGCTTATGACTTCGGAGACACGGTCCAGATGACCCCTCTCATGCCCATGCACACTCTGGGTCACAGCTTCGTGCCGGCACCGATCCACGCAGGAGGCTTGCGATACCACGGGATGGCGCCCACCATTTCGCAGCTTCTTTTGGACGGTGTGATCCGGGCCGAGGCCCTCCCCCAGCTCGAGACCTTTCAGGCGGGTATCACCTTTGCCCGCACGGAAGGCTTTATCAGCGCCCCGGAAACCAACCATGCCGTTGCCATGACCATCCGGGAGGCTGTCAAAGCCAGAGAGGAAGGAAAGGAAAAGGTCATCCTCATGAACTGGAGCGGACACGGACTGGTGGACATGGCCGCTTATGAAGCGTACCTGAGGGGGAAGCTGTCGGATCACGCCCTGCCTGAGGAAGAGATTCACCGGGCCCTCAACGACATTGCCAACTTCCCGAAACCAAAGCAGTACCGAGCGCCAAGGATCTAACGACCTCGGTCGTGTCCGCCTGAAACCGGAGGTCGGGCTTCCTCGGCCTCCGGTGTACTTTCTTTTGAAGCATGGAAACGCGGTTGTTCCTCGTCGCTTCCGCGCTCTCAAGGGAGGAACGTCATGAACAAGAGCAGCGCACCCCCTGGGGACGATTTTGAAATCCGCTGTCCGCGCCTCGGCCACCACCTCAGCTTTTCCTATTGCAGGGTGGAGAACAAGGGCATCCCTTGCCACAAAATCGTGGATTGCTGGTACCGGCATTTCATGATAGAGGATTTCTTGCGCAAGGAACTGAGCGCCGAGGAATGGGACAGGGTTTTCAATCAACCGGCAAAGCCCAAGGTCCTCTCACTCATCGAACTGATCGAAGAGGCAAAGAAGTCAACGCAACAGGAGCCGCAATGAAACAAGAAATCCTTTTAGGCAACGGGGCCATCGCCCTGGGACTTCTCGAGGCAGGCTGCCAGATGGTGACCTCCTACCCAGGGACCCCGAGTTCAGAGATTCTCCCTGAAGTCATCCGCCTGATCAAATCGGAAAATCTCAGCACCTATGTCGAGTGGTCCACAAACGAAAAAGTGGCTTTGGATAATGCCTTCGCTGCCTCCGTTGCCGGGAAAAGAGCGGCCTGCTGCATGAAGCAGGTGGGGCTCAATGTTGCCGCCGACTCCCTCATGAGCGCCGCCTACATAGGGACCAAGGGCGCGCTTGTGATCATTTCCTGCGATGATCCGGGCCCCCACTCCTCACAGACCGAGCAGGACACGCGATTCATGGCGAGACTCGCGAAAGTTCCTGTTCTGGATCCTTCCACCCCTGAAGAAGCGAGAAGGCTGATCGGAGTCGCCATGGATCTGTCCGAGGAATTCCGGATCCCCGTCATCCTGCGACCGGCGATCCGGGTCTGCCATGCTCGCCAGAGCATCCTCTACGGGGATTTGAAAAGGAACGAAAAGAAGGGATCTTTTGAAAAAGACCCTGCACGATGGGCCGCCACTCCCCGTTTTCGACTCATCCTCCACAGAGAGTTGAACAGGAAACTGCAGGACATCGCCGTGAGATTCGATGCCCTGTCCGATTACAATTTTCACACCCTTGAACCAGGGAAAAGATACCCCCTCGGCATCGTTGCAGGCGGGGTCCCTTATGCCGTGGTTCGGGATTTGCTGAAGGAACAGGATCGCAACGACATCCCGGTTCTCAAGATCGCCACCCCCTTCCCTTTCCCGGATGGCCTCGCCGCTCCATTTATGGAGGCCTGCGACCGGGTTCTGGTGATCGAAGAGACGGACACCCTGATGGAGTATCTCCTGCAGAACAAGCAAAAGGTGCTGGGTCGCCTTTCGGGACACGTCCCTCTGGAGGGGGAATTGGTCCCCCAGGTAATCGAAACGGTTTTGAGCCGTGCGCTCAAGGAGTTGAGCCTCGAGCCCTTCCAATCCGCCGGAGATCCGGGCGCCATGAAGCTTGTCGACAGCCTCGGGCTTCCGGTGCGAAGACCGACCCTTTGCCCGGGATGCCCCCACAGGGCCTCTTTTTTCGCCATCCGGAAAAGCAAGCCCAAGGCCATTTTCACCTCGGACATCGGGTGCTACACGCTAGGGCTCAACCTCGGCGCCGTGGACACCTGTCTGGATATGGGTGCGGCAATCACCATGGCTTCGGGCTTTTACCACGCTTTTTCACAGGATGGCGTTGATCAGCCTATTGTCGCCACCATCGGGGATTCTACTTTCTTCCACTCCGGGGCGGCGGGGTTGCTCAACGCGGTGTACAACGATGCGAGGTTCATTCTTGTGATCCTGGACAACCTCACCACGGCTATGACCGGCATGCAACCGACCCCTGCCCTTGGAATTCGGGCCGACGGGAGCCCGGGGAAGGCCGTCTCTCTGGAAAGAACCGTGGCCGGCTGCGGCGTGGATTTCATTGAAGTGCTGGACCCTTATGACCTCAAGAAGATGAACGAGGTGCTCAAGAGAGCCTCCGAATATATCCAGGAACCCGAAGGAGGGATCGCCGTTGTCATAGCGCGCCACCCCTGCCTCATTGCCTATAAAGAAGAGGCCGTTCCTGACAGGAATAAGGTGGTTGTCACCGAAGAGTGCGAGGAGTGCAACTTCTGCATCGAACGTTTCGAGTGCCCGGCCATCTATCATGACCAGGAGCTGGGCCGCACGAGCATCAACACAGGGCTTTGCACAGGCTGCGGCGTTTGTTTGTCCATTTGTCCCAAGGGTGCGATTGTGGAGGCTTCATGAATACGACCAACATGGTCCTTTGCGGTCTTGGCGGCCAGGGAATCCTGTTCATGACCAAAGTGCTGTCCAAGGCGGCGCTCAGAAAAAACTTCAACGTGCTGGGTGCGGAAACTCATGGCATGGCTCAGCGGGGGGGATCCGTGGTCTCCCATTTGAGATTGGGAGATGTTCAAGGATCCCTCGTTCGAACAGGAACCGCTCAGATTGTGCTTGCTTTGGAGGAGAACGAAGGCTACAGGAATTTGCCCTTCATTTCTTCCGGAGGCGCTCTGTTCGTGAACACATCTTCCCCCTCATTTCCCAGGGAGGAAGTGAAAGCGTATCTCCTCAGCCACGAGGTTCGATGGCATCAAGTTCCTGCAAGCGCAATCGCCCTATCCATGGGGGCGCCTCTATCGTCCAACCTTGCGCTCTTGGGCTACTTCTCTGCGTTTGGGGAGGAGCCGTTCACCCATGAAAACCTCAGAACCGAGGTCCTGGAAAGCAGCCCTGATCGATTCAGAGAAAAAAACCTGAGGGTATTCGACGCAGCCTTTGAAAAGGGCACGGAGGAGAAAAAGCATTGACAGGCATTGCCGGCCTTGTGCTCGCCGCCGGTACTTCCTCCAGGATGGGAACGCCGAAACAACTGTTGCCTATCGGCAGGAGCACGCTTCTCGACCACGTCCTGGCAGCAGCGCTTCAATCAAACCTGGAGAGGGTCATTCTGGTTCTTGGCTTCATGGCCCAGGCAATCATGAAAGGCCTGAAAAGCAACCTTGACCACCCCAAACTCGAGGTTGTCCAAAACCAGGACTACGCACAAGGCATCAGCACCTCCCTCATCGCCGGGTTGTCGGCCGTGGAAAAGGACGCAGACGGGGTGATGGTCATCCTTGGAGACATGCCTCGCGTCAGCTCAGGCCTCATCGATTTCCTTCTCCAGAGCTACGAACAATCGCGATTTTCACTGGCGGCTCTCACATCAGGGGGCAAGAGGTCCCACCCTGTAATCATCGGGCGGCATTTTTTTTCATCCCTCCTTGAATTGAGGGGCGACGAGGGCGCCAAGGCGCTTTTCCTCGAACATGCCGATCAGGTCCTCTTGGTTGAGCCTTTCGAGGAATACGATGACAGAGATATCGACACCAGGGAGGACTATATGGCGCTCACCAGGGATCTGAAGGGAAGAAATCTTCTTGACCCCAAAGGAGCTTTGTTGTAAGAATCCTCGCTTATATTCTGCATTTCATGAGGGATACCAGGAGGGGAATATGAGACGCAAACCACTGTGGACTGCTCTTTTTTTGGGGCTGTTCGTACTTGCCGCCGTCAGAATGGACTTGCCTTCCCGCGTGCAATGGGGTCCAAATCTCGCAGGAGCCGAAAAATCCAAGAAGGCGACATCCTCTTCAAATCTGGACGTCATTGTCATTGATAACGATGACTACAAAACAAAACGAAGAGGGCCGGTAACCTTCACCCACCTGAAGCATGCCAGAGAATACGGGGTTTCATGCTGGGACTGCCACCACGAGTTTGACGACAACGTGAACGTGTGGGTTCCGTGGTCGGATACGGGCAGATGCTCGGATTGCCATGACCCTAGAGGAGACGAAGAGATGTTCGGCCTTCAAAAAGCCTATCACATGAATTGCAGGGGCTGCCACCAGGGTCAAGCGGAGCAGAACATGACGACCGGTCCGCATCGAGGCTGCTTTGGGTGCCACGAAAGGGAACAAAAATAAGCCTTCTCCGGACCTAAAACCTGATGGGACCGGGTAAGCCGGTCCCTTTTCTATTTTTTGTCAGGAACGGCCGAACCACAGCCCCTTCCCGTCCTACCATGACCTCCACGGCGCCGTCGCGATCCGTTCGAAAAATTCTGCATCCCATGCTCTCCAGTCTCTTCACCACCTCCACGTTGGGAAAAGAAAAGGGATTCCCGGGACCCGTTGAAATCACGCACACACTTGGCTTCACCTGATCGAGAAAAAGCCGTGAGCTCGAAGTCCTGCTTCCATGATGGGGAGCAAGCAGGACATCGCTCTTGAGAGCTCGGCCTGCCTGAAAAACCACTGACTCCTCCCCCGCTCTTTCCAAGTCGCCGGGAAACAGAAAGGACTTGCCCTGGTAAGTCATTTTAACGACGAGGCTTCTGTCGTTGAGCTTGAGTCCTCGCTGTTTGTTGCCCTCCTTAGGGTGCAACAGGTCAACCGCCACATCTCCGATCATGCGTTCCCCTTTCCATCGGCCAGGAGACAATATGGGGACTTCTTTCAACCGAAGGATTTCCATGAGTTCCCGGTGTGCCGGCATCTGAGCCTTCTCCCCGCTGTGCCAGAATTCTCTCGGCCGGAAATGGGAGGCAATGAAACGCAGACCGTCCATGTGGTCCACATCAGGATGGCTGAGAACCAGATAGTCGATTCGAGGGATTTTTGCGCGGAGCAAAAACGGTCCCACAACCTTTTCACCCACGTCAAAATGTCCTCCTGAAAAACCACCTCCATCGATGAGCATTCGCTCTCTGCCTGGAAACTGGATCAATGCGGCGCTGCCCTGTCCCACGTCCAGGAAAGTGACTCTCAATCCGGGGTTGTAGAAGTTCCTGTGCACCCAATAGCCGACGTTCACTGCGAAAAGCGCAAGGGCCACCACCAATCCTCTTCTCGCCCACCGGAAACGCACGGCAAAGACGCCAAAGAATACAAGGCCGTAAAGGAGCAGGACTTCAAAAGGGTTCGGCGTGATCACCCAGGTTTCGGACCAGCTCCATGAGCCCCAAAACGACACGTAATCCATCATGCGATCCAGCCCCCAACTCGCTGCTCTCAAGAGAATTTCTGCAAGAGAGGGGGAAATGATGAACATTGCGGCGGCAAAAAGACCCAACGGCAGCACAAGCAGTCCCAGGACAGGTAAAACTGTGAGGTTGGCGGGAATGACCACCCAGGAAAGACGATGGAAGTAGAAGATCGTAAGGGGCATCAGGAAGAAAGCCGCCGCGATGGTAACCGCGGTGAGGTCCGCAAAATAAAGATAGAACCGATTCAGGACGGTCCACCTCACTTTTTCTCTCCGAGCGGGAAAGGAGAGAAGGTGACGCAACGGGGGTCCAAGCCACAGAATACCGGTTACCGCCAAAAAGGACAGCTGAAAGGAGATGCTGAAAAGCGAGGCCGGCTCTAGAGCCAAGACCAGGAGGCCTGCAATTGCGAGGGTGGACCACGTTTCCTTTTCCTTGTTCAGGATTACGGAGAGGAGAAAAATCATCACCATGATCGTCGCTCTCTGACAGGACACTCCGAAGCCGGCGAGGGAGGCATAAGCCAACACGGGCGCACAGGTCAGGGTCGCGGCCAGCATGCGAATATTCAGCAGGAGGGTCAGCCTGTAGGAAAAAGAAAGAAGGCGCACAAGAGCAGCAAAGGAGAACCATGCCACGAGGGCCACGTGCAGGCCTGAGACAACCAGGACGTGCCCCAGGCCGGCCCTGTTGAAGGAAGCTCGGAGTTCTGAATCGATTCCCTGCTTTTCCCCAAGAATGAGAGCCCTGAGCAACGAGAAATGACCGGGAGAGAGGTGTTTCTTGAGGAAGCCCCTGAGCGGTCTTCGGAACGCCTCGACCTGATCCATGGGAAAGCCAAGCCGCCCCCTGCCCATCGGAACGATGCGCTTGCCGTCCGAAACCGAAGCGGCACAGGCAAATCCGGTCATCTTCATGACCCCTTCATAGTCGTAGCCGCCGGGATTGTTGAAATTCCGGAATGGCCTGAGCCTGGCAGGGAACAGGATTTTTTCCCCCGGAAAGTACTCCCCGGCCGGTTTCACAACCGTGACCATGATTTTTTCGCCCTTGCCTTTTTCGCCTCCCGATTCGAGTATCGCTTCGATCCTCACCGCAATTCGGGCCCTTTCCTCTCTCCCGGAAGGCGGCTCCAAGACCGTCCCGACGATTGTGAAGCGAGCCCCGGATTCCGCGAGATCCATCAGGTCCGATGTCGGCCGGCTGTGATACTCCAGAAACATGCCGGCAAAAAGAAAAACCGGGATAACCGCGGGTTGCCGCAGCGAGGCAGGAAGGGAAAAAAGGAGCGCGCATAGGGCTGCGACCACCAGGAAAAGGCCCAAGCCCAAGCCTTCAAGACGGGCGGAATGGGAGATGAAGATCCCGCCGGCAAAGGAAAAGAGTATGGGGATCAGGGGGCGAATAAACATGTCAGGCTTTTACACGCCAGATTTTTGCTCCTATGGATCGGAATTTCTCTTCCATGGCTTCATACCCTCGATCCAGATGGTAAATCCTGTGCACCTCCGTGGTTCCCTCCCTGGCCACCAGACCGGCCAGGATCAACGAGGCGCTGGCCCTCAAATCCGTTGCCATGACCGGAGCGGCGAGCAGACTCGGTTTCCCCCTTACCATGGCCTGGTTGCCACGGATGCGGATGTCGGCACCCATCCTCTTGAGCTCGCTCACGTGAATGAAGCGGTTTTCGAAAATCGTTTCCCGAACTGTGCTCGATCCGTCTGCTATACTCAGGAGAGCCATAAACTGGGCCTGCAGGTCTGTGGGAAAACCCGGGAAAGGCATGGTTTCAATATCCACGCTGCGAACCTTCTCAGGCCCTTTGACCAGAAGTCCGCCCGGCCTGGTTTCAATTTCGGCTCCGATCCCCTGAAGCTTTTCGATGACCGCCGCCAGGTGTTCAGGTCGGCACCCGTCAATAACAAGCTCCCCGCCGGTCATAGCGCACCCGATCATGAAGGTGCCTGCTTCAATCCTGTCCGGAATAATGGTGTGATCTCCTGCGGATCTGAGCACGTCGGCGCCTTGAACAATGATGGTATCCGTGCCGTCTCCCTCGATAAGCGCACCCATGCTCCGGAGCATGGTCGCAAGATTCTCCACTTCCGGTTCTTTTGCCGCGTTGTGGATGACGGTGCGGCCTTTCGCCCTTGCCGCCGCCATCATCACGTTTTCGGTGCCCGTCACGGTCGGGATATCGAAAAAAACGTCGGCCCCCCTAAGTTCTTCCACTTCGGCGTTGATGTAGCCTCCTTCCAGCATCATTTTCACGCCCATGGCGGAGAGGGCCTTCAAGTGAAGATCAACGGGGCGTGCTCCGATTGCGCACCCACCGGGCAAAGAAATTCTCGCCCGACCGAAACGAGCCAAAAGAGGGCCCAGCAGAAGGATGGAAGCCCGCATGGTTTTCACCAGATCGTAGGAGGCTTCACAGTCCCTGATTTCTTGAGTGTTAATGGATAAAACGCCGTTTTCTTCGTGAAACTGAACACCCATTTTGGACATGATCACCTTGATGGTGGCCGTGTCTTGAAGCCTGGGAACATTCTTGAGGCGGTGCCACCCTTCTGTGAGAATACACGCCGCAATGACGGGTAGAGCAGCGTTTTTTGCGCCGCTCACCTTCACGGATCCTTTGAGGCGCTCCCCTCCCTGAATCAAGATTTTGTCCATAAAATCCGCCTTTCTGGTTCGCCTATCCTCGCTGTATCGTCGCCGTCCTGAATTCCAGTCGGGGGTTTGCAGGGGTATGGGAAAAACGCCCCTTGATGGGAAGGCAAAAAGGGATATTCTTTACATTGAAAAAACCGTGTTCTGCGAGGTCAATCTAGATCAAGCGAAAGGAGTCGTCAATTCAATTGCCCTTGAATCAAATCTCCGAATGCAGATTTTATGAAATGTGAGACCATCTGGTGGGAGTTCAATGGAGAAGAAATTTCTCGTAGATGCCGAGCTGGGGAAACTGGCCAAGTGGCTCAGAATTATGGGGTACGACGCTCACTACCAGCCGTTTTACAATTCAGAACACATCCGGGCTTTCGCGAAGCAGGGAAGAGTGCTTCTCACAAGAAACGCTCAACGGCTTCTCCAATGGGAGGGCGCTGTCTTTCTTCGACCCGATCGTCTAAACGAACAGCTCCAGCAACTGAAGCAGGAAGGGCTCATCGCAGCCTGCAGGTCGAAATGGTTCTCCAGGTGCGTACGCTGCAACAGACCTCTCCTGGAGGCTGAACCTGAGGCGGTTACAGAAAACGTGCCCGAGTACGTTTTCTTAAAAAACCCTTCCGGGATACTCTTTTGCCCTTCCTGCAATCGTTTCTTCTGGCCCGGAAGCCACAGGCAGCGCATGATCACCCAGCTGGAGACCTGGGGTTTTTGAAAAGAAAAAGGGCACCCCTTCGCGGCGTGTGCCCTTCATGACCCTTGTTTCGGTGAGCGTTTTTTTCGAGGCCTTATTTCTTCTTCGCTACCTTTTTTTTTGCCGGCGCCTTCTTGGCCTTGGGTTTGGGTTTGGCTTTTTCCGCAGCTTTGGCTTTTTTCAGGATGCCTTCCAAGCCTTTCATTTTGGTTTTCACCGCTGCGACTTCCTTGTTAAGTTTCGTCAGTTTTTTCTTTGCCTGTCCCATCCTGTATTGAATTTGTCTAGCAGTCGCCATACTCTCTCCTTTCCTGTTGATTTAATGAAGATCCTACTTGGTGATTGATATTATATAATAAACAAAAAGAAGTCAAGCAAAATTATCTCATAATTAAATATCAATGGTAAACAACATTAGGTTACCCTCCGTAGGGCGAGATGAAGTTTTAAAGTATCTTGTCAGTGTCTTTGAATGATAATTAAAAAAGAATGCACGTAAGAAAGGAAACCTGGCTGCGGTATTTTTCTATTGGCTCAAAAGAAGAACAACTGGCTCACCTTTCCTTTTTGAGGATAAAGGTATGCCTCATTGACTGTTTTCCCGGCAACACATAGGGAAGGTGTTTGTCGACCCCGAGTCCCTGACAAAGAAGTGAATCCCTGTTCCGTTTCACATCCCTTTCGCCGTCGGCGCCCAAGAAAGTGACCAGAAATCCACCTGTTGAAAGAAGAGGTGCACACCACAAAATGATTTGGCGAAGGTCCCCAAGTGCCCGTGCCGTGATTACCTGAAATTTCTCCCCGTCAGCCCATCCACCGGGCGCCTCGATGCGGCCCTGGATGACTTGGATCCCTTTGAGTTGAAGCGATCGGATGATGTGTTTGAGAAAAGTGGTTTTTTTTGCGTTGCTTTCCAGAAGGCGGGTTTCCACCTGAGGGCATAGGATCTTCAAGGGCACCCCCGGAAATCCAGCACCGGAGCCCGCATCGAGCAGCATGCCTTTTTCAGGGAGAAAAGGAGCCGGGATCATGGAATCGAGAAAAAGCTCGCTGACGACTCTCTCGTGCGAGTTCAGCCCCGTGAGGTTGAAACGCTTGTTCCACTCCCACAGCTCCAACATGTATTCCTGAAAAAGATGGGTTTGGAATGAAGAGAGGGGGATGCCGAAGGATGCCGCCTTTTCCGCCAGAAGGCGTATTTCATCTGAAAATTCAGTTGATTTTTCGAATCCCATCGTTTAGGTTGCACCCAAAATTGACGACTATGATAGGTTTCACCCTTGACCGTGTCAAGAAACCACAGGACATCGCCGTCCTGCCAAAATGTCATGAATCTCAAATTGATTACCAGAGAAACGTTTATCGAAACCCTGTTTTCTCAAAGAAAGACCTGGCACGAGAATTACCTTGCCATGTATTCATCACTTTGGAACGGGTATGTCGAGGAGCCGACATTGATGGTCGTTCCTGCAGACGACCATTTGGTGCACCGGGGGGATGGCGTTTTCGACGTCATGCGGTGTGTTTGCGGGAAAATCTATCAGATGGAAGCCCACTTGAACCGGCTCGAGCAATCAGCCCGCGCCGTGTTCATCGAATTGCCGAAGGAATTCCGTGAAATCAGGGAGTTGATTAAGAGCCTAGTCGTAAAGGGAGGCCAAAAGGAATGTCTCGTCCGTGTCGTCCTCTCCAGGGGACCGGGCAGTTTCACCGCCAACCCCTTTGATTGCCCTTCAAGCCAGCTCTACGTGAACGTCATTCGTTACCACGAACCCCCAAAGAGGTATTACGAAAACGGCGTGTCTTTAATAACCAGCAAGATTCCGATCAAAAAATCTTTTTTTGCGAATGTCAAATCCTGCAATTACCTTCCCAATGCCCTCATGAAAAGAGAGGCCGTCATGGCCGGATCGGAGTATGCCGTGGCCCTCGACGAAGACGGATTCCTCGCCGAGGGTTCCACTGAAAACATCGGCGTGTTGTCCACGGACGGGCGCCTCAGGTTTCCCGGCTTTGAGAGGACGCTTGCCGGCATCACGGTTCAGAGGGTCGCAGAATTGGCCGGGAGCCTCGTAAAAGCAGGGATGATCAGAGATGTGACCTTTTCCAGGATCACGCCTGAAGATGCCTATGGCGCCAAGGAAGTGTTTATCATGGGCACCTCCATCAACATCATGCCCGTGAGAGAGTTCGATGGAAGAACTATCGGAACCGGCCGTCCGGGTGCTGTTTTTTCTTCACTCTCCGGGTTCCTGGAAACTGACCTACGGGAAAATCCCCAGGTTCTCACTGAGTTGAAGTGGGGAAAATAGCGAACACATGAAATCTTGACCATCCGTCCGGAAACGTGGTAATTTTGAACACGCAAAGGGCAGGGTAAGTGAGCCGCAACCATGAAAGAAAAAGAAACTGAAAGCTACGAGGACTTTCTCCGTCATTTGAGCCGATTTGCAAGCAAGGACGCAGAGCAAGCCTTCATGGACAGTTTGGGTCAGGGTCCGGAAAGGGAGGACATTCCTGTCCGCGTCGGGGAGAGAGTGAAAGTGGTGAGAGAGCAACGTGGTCTGAGTCTCATGGATATCGCGCAGAGAACCGGTCTGGATGTGCCCACGCTCATCGAAATCGAAGAGGGCGCCATGGCGCCCCCGTTGGGCATGGTCATCAAGCTTGCCAAGGCTCTTGAAATGAAGATGGGGTACTTTATTTCAGGCGATGAAGACAAAACCTACACCATTGTCCGTCGAAGCGATCGTAAAGTGGTTTCCAGGTTCGACTCTAAAAAGGGAAAACACTACGGTTACGAATATGAATCCCTGGCTCCACACAAAAAGGACAGGCATATGGAGCCTTTTCTCGTCACCCTCCAGCCCGCGCCCACGGAAGAGGAAAGGTCCAGCCACGAGGGCCAGGAGTTTATCTTTGTCCTCACGGGAAAGATGGAAGTCCGCCTCGGTGGCGAGATCCACGTGCTGGAGCCCGGCGATTCCATATACTACGATTCCACCTTACCCCATCTGGTCAAGTGCCATGGCGGGGAAACCACAAGGATCGTGGCGGTTTTATACGCGGAGAAATGATGCCGGCTCCCGTCACGGCCATGCAACAATGTACAATCTCAAGGGGTAGACCGTGATCGTTTTTGATCTGAAATGTTCAGAGGGCCACGGCTTTGAAGGCTGGTTCAATGACACAAGCTCCTTTGAAGAGCAGATCCACAGAAACCTGCTCACCTGCCCGGTCTGCGGAAACAATCGGGTCAAGAAAATCCTATCTCCCGTAGCAACTCGTTCATCCCGTTGCGAGATCTCAGATAAACCGGAGGCGCCCTCGATCGACTACCGGAAGCTGGCCGCAGAAGTCGTGGAATACATCAACAAGGGTTTCGAAGACGTCGGCTCCGAGTTTACGAAGGAAGCCCTGAAAATGCATTACGGCGTGAGGGAAAAGAGAAGCATTCGGGGCTCGGCGACAAGAGAAGAAGAGAAAACCTTGCAAAAGGAAAAAATTGAATTTTTTAAGATTCCTTTCCCGGCAGAAGAGAAGGACACAAAGAACTGACCACGTCAGGAGAGAGCCGAAAGATAAGATCTGCAGCGGCTGGAATCTTTTGACTTTTTCACCCATTTGAAATATAAATCGCCATCTTTTTGAGTTGCAGAGAGAGTGAGCCTTCCGCCCCATGAGAATTAGGGAAAAAGGTAAAATTCTTGTTGTGCTGGCCATCACCCTGCTTCTTGTCGGTTTTTTTCTGAGCATCTACATCACCATCGACGAAGAGATCCCCGGAAACGCAGTTGTGGTAGTCACAACCGAAGATAAACTCTACCATTCCATCCACTTTGACCATATCTGCGTTTTCGGCAAAACCGCCCAAACCATGACCCTGTCCGAGGCGAGAACCTTAGGATACCAACCCCACAAACACTGCGAGGAACTTGGGTATTTTAGGGGAAACCGGCGTTTTCTCTTTCACCACTTCCTGTCCAAGCTTGGATTTCCAGTGAACAGCCGCTGGGACAGAAATGGGAACTGGCTGTGGTAGAAGTGAGTTGCGATTCCATTTCCCCGATGAAAAAGCCGCTCAGTGGACCCTGTAGATCCTGCTATCAATGAAGCTTATTTTCCCGCCCCGATTCGGGCAGGAAGAACCGGGCCGACTCTGCTCGGCTGAGTCTAGGAGCGCATTCCCTTGGCACGAGTTTTTGTCACCACGAGCGACGGCCGCATCTAAGGTTGGGCCGAAAAAAGTCAAAGGCAAAGCCTCCCCTGTCATCGTGTACGAAGTCCTTTGGGCGGCATGATTCGCGAAGGAAAAGGTGGGGACTGATGGGTCCTCGCAGGGGCAGGGTAGGAGTCGGGAACACAAACGCTTTGGAGCGCTCCCAAAACCGTTCCGCTCGGGTCTGTCATTCGGCTTGCAGTGACCACCGCCTGTCTTCCGCCTTTCAGGTTGGGGAGAAAGATGTTCAGCTCGAAGCATCCGCTCTCCGGCCGGGAAAGAATCGCATCGGGAAACCGCTCCTCGACAAGCAAAGGATTGTCGAGAACCATGTCGGCAAGACTCTTGCCGTCGCTCATGCTGAAACCCTCCCATACGCCTTTGCCCAACACCTCGCCGGCAGAAAGCCCCGTCAGCTTTTGGCAGGCCGTGTTCCACTGAACGACCCGATGGTTTTGATCGATGAGAAAGGTCGGAACGGGCGATCTCTCGAAAATATCATCGATAATTTTCTTGCACTCTTGAAAAGCCTGAGCCTTGACCTGCTCCCTGATCAGAGCTTCTTCCCTGTCGCTCTCAAAAAGAAAAGCAAAGAGCACGATAATCAGGAACCCGAGGAGGAACGTAACGAGATGGTAAAGAGCCGCCAATTCATAGGGCATCCCCTGGGGGAATTGGAATCGGATCTGGTAGAGATACACGATGAGACCGACCTCAAAGAAGGCGATCATGGTCCAAATCGTTCCGTACAAATACCCCGTCAAGAAGACAGCCAGAAGAATCAGGCATCCCTTGATCGTCCAGGATGGGTTGAGAACCCCCTCATAGGTTATGCCGCCTGTGTTCCATGAGACGAGGAAAACAAAAACCCACAGGATTGCGATGGTATAATTCCCCATCAAGATGATGTTCTTCGTCTTTCGAAGAAGCAGCAGGGAGGTCGCCATCAGAAGACCGGTCATGACAGCGACGTAGAAAAGGATGACTGTGCCGGTGTAGAAGTAGAAGAGTCCCAGAAACGGGGCGGCCATCATGACGACCAGATGAACCGTGTTGAGAACCCTTAGTCTCCGGAGTCTTTGCGGATCGGCCAGGGTGACACCGCTGGTGAGAAGATCGTCAAAAAGGGCATCGAGGTTCATGGTTGGATATAGCTGCGAGAAAAACGTCCGAAAAAGCTCGCCATTCAAAGTCTCTTCGCATAGGTAAAGTCATATAACCCCGCAAGGAACAGGTTTGGAGGAACCCTCCATGCCCAAACTAATTACCAGAAAAATAATAGGCTTCTCCCGAATTTTTCAGCTGGCAATAGAAACTTCTGTGCCCTGATTTGAAAATTGGAAAGGTGGCGGTGATCTCCATGAAAACCTCGACGCCACTGTTTGTAATCAGATAGGTGAGCCGGCGCCCTTGCGGAATCGTTATCTTAAGCGCGTTCTCGATATCCTGAACGGCAGTGACAGGCGAAGGAGACCCTTCAGCTGGGACCAAGATAGGTGGCCCCGGAGGTGGATAGAAGGAATTATGTTCTAAATAGTGCATAATTTGTCCGTCCACAAGACTCTTCATCATGGCCGTCGCCTGCGTGCCATAGGCCCGTTGGGTCCATGTCTGGTAGAATGGCATGGCTGTCGTGGCCAGGATGCCGAGGATGGCGATGACCACCATGAGTTCTATGAGGGTGAAACCCGCCTGCCTGCGCATTTAGCCCCCCCTCACAGGAGTCTCGTACTGGATCCCTTTGGGAGAAATGATGAGGTTCATTTCTCCCGGTTTGGGTTTCGCCAAAGAGAGGCGGTAGCCCACTTGGAAATCCCTGGCATACGACAGGGTGTCCAGGAGCGGCAACTCGTCTTTTCTAAAGGAGAGGTATTTGGGAAGAAGATCCGTCAGTCCGGCAGGGTATCTACCGCCCTCGTAATGAGCAAAGCGCTTGATAGCCCCGTCAACCATGAAAAGAAGGATCCTGGGTTGACCGGCAAGATCCGCTGCGCCTGCAGGCGCTTTCTGGCCGCCGAAAAGAATGACCCCCCACATGACCAGAATCATAACCGAAGAAATCAGCACAAAGTAGCGAAAGGGGGTCCACTTCTTCCTGCTTTTGTGCCTTTCTTTCTTATCGGAGAGCCTTTCTTTTTTCCCCTTTACCGTCGTACCGGCCGCTGATACGGACACGAGCATGGCGCACTGAAAGCAGTGGAACTCTCCCGGCTTCGTCTCCTCTGCACAATCCTCGCAGAGAGAGATGCCGCACCCTGCGCAAAAGTGCCTTGCCGGACGATCAGGATGGTGCTTGCAGTACATTCAAAGGCCTTT
>JAWOJI010000157.1:0-7486 GCA_046481735.1 Desulfatiglandales bacterium
CAGTCCGGGGCGCATGGCGCGGACGATTCCACCAAAATAGCTCCTGCCTGCCTCACTGATAAGGCAGGCGGGTCTGCTACAAAGGCTGCACGGGCCACGGAGGCGAATCAAGGGGGCAACGGTTTTTGCCTTGCACCTTCTTGTTACACGGGTGGACTTGTTGCGAAGCCGTCGGCAATCGGTTGCGAAGAAAATCATGGAAGGGTAAATTTATGTGCGGCATTGTTTGTTATGTAGGTCGAAGCGAAGCCAAACCCATTGTTCTGGAAGGGTTGAAGCGCCTGGAGTACCGCGGATACGATTCGGCGGGTCTCGCGGTTCAGAACGGGGACGAGATCCTCTGTTTGCGGTCCGTGGGAAGAATTGCGGAGCTGGAGCGAAAGATCGGGGAAAGGATCATCCAGGGCAACTGCGCCATTGCCCACACCCGCTGGGCGACCCATGGGGAGCCCACGGAGGCGAACGCGCACCCGCACAGGGACGGGGCTGAAGAGGTGTTCGTCATCCACAACGGGATCATCGAAAATTTCTTTGCCATCAAGAAGAACCTGGAAAAGCGGGGCGTTGTTTTCAAGTCCGAGACGGACACGGAAGTGCTCGCCCATCTCATTTCTCTGAATTTTGAGGGCAGTCTTTCCGAAGCGGTGCGCACGACCATGTCCCAGGTGGAGGGGACTTTCGGGATCGCCGTCATTCACCGGCGGATGCCCGGCGAAATCGTTGTTGCCCGAAGAGGGAGCCCGCTCATCATCGGAATCGGCGAAGACGGACATTTCGCCGCGTCGGACGTGTCGGCCATGGTGCGTTACACCAACAAGGTGGTTCACTTGAACGACAATGAACTGGCCTCCCTGACGGCGCAGGGTTTTTCCATCTCCACCGCGCAGGCCAAATCCGTGACGCGGGCCACGGAGACGGTGGAATGGCAGCCTGAAGACGCGGAACTGGGGGGCTTTCCTCACTTCATGCTCAAGGAAATCTACGAGCAGCCCGAGACCATCTTGAATGCCATGAGGGGCAGGCTCGAACCCGGAGAGGGAGTTCCGAAACTGGGCGGCATCATCCCTGTGTGGGATCAACTCAAGGACTGCCATCACATCGAGATCGTCGCCTGCGGAACCTCCTACCACGCGGGGTGCGTGGGACGATACCTCTTCGAGCGCCTGACGGAAATCGATGTGCAGGTTGAGATCGCTTCGGAATTTCGCTACCGGAAACTGAACTTCCCTTCCAACACCTTCATCATTGCGATCAGCCAGTCCGGTGAGACGGCCGACACGCTCGCGGCCATCAGGGAAGCCCGCAGAAAGGGCGCGCGGCTCTTGGGAATCGTCAACGTCGTGGGAAGTTCCATTTCCAGGGAAACGGATGCAGGCGTCTACAACCATGCCGGCCCCGAAATAGGCGTGGCCTCGACGAAAATCTTTGTGTCCCAACTGACCATCCTCATGCTTCTGGCCCTGCTTCTCGGAAGACACCAGAAGCTCCCGCTGACCGAAGGCGTGGAGGCGATCAAATCGCTTTTGGAGATTCCGGAAAAGGTGAAGAAAACCCTTTCTCAGGACAACCACATCCAGGCCGTGGCCGAAAAATACTACCCCTGCAGCAACTGGCTTTTCCTGGGGAGAAAGTACCAGTATCCCATTGCGCTGGAAGGGGCGCTGAAACTCAAGGAGATTTCTTACATCCATGCCGAAGGGTATGCGGCAGGGGAGATGAAGCATGGTCCCATTGCGCTGATCAACCCGGAAATGCCTACCGTAGCCATTGTGCCCCGGGATTCGATGTACGAGAAAATGATCAGCAACATCCAGGAGATCAAAAGCAGGAAAGGGCCGGTCATTGCCATAGCCACGGAAGGAGACGAGCGAGTGAAGGAACTGGCGGATGAGGTGATTGAAGTTCCGCCGACCCTCGAGTATCTTTATCCGATATTGACCGTCGTTCCCTGCCAGCTCCTCGCTTACCACTGCGCGCGGTTCCTGGCGAGGGATATCGACAAGCCCAGGAACCTGGCCAAAAGCGTTACGGTGGAGTAGGGGGCGAAAATTCCATGACGCGGATCAATGAAATATTCAGGCGCATCGACGGCTGCAGAGATGAGATCGTTTCGCTTCAAAAGGATATGACCTCGATACCGGCCCTCGGGCCGGTAAACGGCGGGACAGGCGAGCATGAGAAGACGGAGTATTTGAAGACTAAATTGAGGGAGCTCAAACCAGACCTGATCGAGGAGATCAAGGCGCCTGACCCAAGGGCCGAAAAAGGATACCGCCCCAACGTGTTGGCAAGATGGGAAGGGGAAAAAGACGCACCCACCGTGTGGATTCTGAGCCATATGGACATTGTCCCTCCAGGGGACCCGGCCTTGTGGGACGGCAATCCCTATGAGGCACGGGTCGAAGGGGACAAGATCATCGGCAGAGGCGTGCAGGACAACCAGCACGGCATCGTCAGCTCTCTCCTGGCGGTGAAGGCGGTGTTGGAGACAGGGGGGCGCCCCAAACGCTCCATGGCTCTGGCCTTGGTGGCTGACGAGGAAACCGGAAGCGCTTACGGCCTCGATTACGTGCTCAGGGAGTATCCTCGTTTCTTCAAACCCGAGGACCTCATCATTGTTCCGGACGGGGGCAACGAGGATGGCACCATGATCGAAGTTGCGGAGAAGTCCATGCTGTGGCTGAAGTTCACGATCCTCGGAAAGCAGTGCCACGCCAGCACCCCTGAGAAGGGAAAGAACAGTCTCTACGCGGCCGGCCGCCTGATCGTAGAGCTCGCGGAACTCAGGAAGCGATTCGGCGAAAAGGATGATCTCTTCAGACCCCCGGTTTCCACCTTTGAGCCGACCAAGATGGAAGCCAACGTGCCCAACGTGAACACCATCCCCGGCAGGGATGTGTTTCACGTGGACTGCCGCGTTCTTCCGAAATACGAGGTTGGGCAGGTCCTGGCCTTTGTCGAAGACCTGGCGCAGTCTCTGGCTTCCAAGCTCGATGTTTCGATCCAGGTGGAAACGGTCTACAGGCAGGAGGCGGCCCCGCCGACGCCGGGGGATGCGCTCGTGGTTCAGGCTCTCAAAAGAGCCGTCAAGCAGGTGAAAGGGCTCGAAGCAAAACCCATGGGAATCGGCGGGGGGACGGTCGCGGCCTTTTTCAGGAAAGCGGGGCTTCCCGCCGCCGTGTGGGCAACGGAGTCGGACACCGCCCACCAGCCTAATGAACACTGCCTCATCAGCAACATAGTCGCTGATGCAAAGGTCTTTGCCTGCATCTTCCTGGATGGTTGATTTCTTGCGGCGGAGGAAGCAACCCTCACATCCCGGAGGCCCTTTCGAGATGAAGCACCAGTTTGCCGTCTGCCCAGTACTCCACGTACCGGGCTGTCGTGTTTACGCGGTAGGTGTATCCGTGTCGATTCTCCTGCGGGGATTGGTAGACCCTTATCGTCATTTCCTCCCCTCCATGTAACCACGTCCTGTAATCGGCCATTTTCTCGTTGGAGATTTTGACGGTGAAGGCGGCATCCCGATAGGCGCTGTCGATTTTTGCGTAAATGTCATCGCCGTGGACAAAAACATCTTCCACAACCGTCCGGTCCATTTCCAGCACGGAGAAATTCCCATATTCCCCGCCGAATGCGTGGACGGAGACCAGCAGGAACAGAATCGCGATGACAATCAGGCCTCTTTTCATGTTTCCCCTCCCTTGACGAGCCTGCGTTTTGTTTCAGATTTTGGTCATTGCTGTTTTGATATTGTTTCGGATTTCGTGCCGGCCGTAGGCTGGTAAACTTCGAATTTGCAGAATTCTCACCTCCACAGGCATACCCAATTGCTTCTGCCCCGGCCCAGAGAAGCAGGATTCCCGAACCCGCAATAAATCATCGAAGAGTCCCTGATGGACTCATTATGAATGATGCTGAACCCATGTCAATGGATATCGCCGAGACGGCCGGTCAACCCTGCCCGGTCAAAAGGCATAGGGGCTTTTGCGCACACTTTCACCTCTGCGAGATCGCCTTGATCCTGGAAGGTGAAAATGTCGGTCATCCCCGCCGGCAGTGCCTCTGTGTTCGGGCGAAGGATGGCTTTCAGGGCGCTTTCTTTCTTTGGGGCAAAATAGGCCTGGGCGCCGGAGAAGTCGATGATTTCCGTTTGGAGTGTCACGCCCCTTTGCTTGCCGAGAAGTCGAAGCAGCTTGTCTAAAATGCCCGGTTTAGGAATAACGATCGTCATAAAAAAATCATGGAACGGATTGTTTCGGCCTGTCTTGTGCGATTCCTTGCAAAGGTTCCCAGGCAGGTTGCATACGATGGGAAAGCCCGGCCAAGGGTTGCTGCAAAGGTTATACCAGGAAGGAAGGAAACGCTTGATTGACGATAACGTGCTGATTCTCCGGTAGAAAGTTTAGAATCCCGATGATGGCGGGGAATCGAATCCGGCTCTTTCCAGTTCAATAATAGGCACAGCCGTCACTTTTTTGTCGCCGCACCCATCGAGGCTCCTTTGTTTGTTGAGACGTTCCGACCATGACCGTTTTTCTCAAGGGGATATCTATTGGGTCGGGAGGCGGTGGCCAGGAATTCGAGGTCTAGTAACTTGGGAGAAGATTCCTCGAAGTCGAGAGGCCAGACTTCGAATTCTTGGCCACTGCGAAACGGGGTGGAATTTTTGGTGAGATACCCCCTTTCGAAAAAGATCATGGTCTCCACTTCCGGAACAGTGTTTTTAGCCGTGCAAACACTTTTGAACGATACCAATCTTTTTCAGAGATCAATAATGTGCTACCATCGCCATGTCTCAAAGAGACACGGAAACTCGAAGTTTACCAGCCTGCGGCTGGCACGAAATCCGAAATTAATCCGCCTGGGCGGACAAGTCTCAAAACTGTAATAGTGATGCTCACATGGCCGGGAGAATAAGAAGTTCGCTTGAGAATGCCATAGCGGGGGGTGTCTTCCCGGGGGCCGTGGCGCTGATCGCACAGAGAGGCAAGACGGTCGCTTTAGAACACCTGGGCCATCACTCGCTTATTCCTGAACCAATGCCCGTGGCTGAAGACACGATCTTCGATCTGGCCTCCCTCACCAAGCCGCTCGCGACAACTCTTTGCATCATGAAGCTCGCAGATCAAGGGAGAATCCTCCTGGACCAAACGCTGGCGGAAACGATTCCCGGCGGGGATCTCGGAGACAAGGGGAATTTGACGCTTCGCTTGCTTCTCAGTCATTCGGCCGGCCTGACGGACTGGAAGCCTTTCCATGAGAAGCTGATGAACCATCCTCTGGAGAACCGGAAGAGGGTGCTCAGGCGCTGGATCATCGAAGAGCCCTTTGCCTATGAGTCGGGGAAGGGCAATGTCTACAGCGATCTCGGGTTCATGCTCCTCGAATGGGTGATCGAGGAACAGACAGGCCAAACTCTTTCTCGGTATGCCCATGAGCAATTCTACGGGCCGCTGGGATTGAAGAGGACCTTCTTCCGAGGAGCGGAGGAGGCGGGAAATCCTCTTGGCGCCCCGTTTCCCGGAGGCGGGAACGGCACGAGCGTCGTGGACGGGATTGGTTCGGGGTACTCCAAAGAGGAGTTCGCAGCGACCGAGGATTGTCCGTGGCGGAAGAGATTGCTCCAGGGAGAGGTTCACGACGACAATGCATGGGCTCTAGGCGGGTGCTCAGGGCATGCCGGCTTGTTCAGCACCGCGGAGGAAGTCTATGCCCTTGCAGACATGCTCCGAGAGCACTTCTACGGCATGCGCATCGATGTGTTCAAACCCCAAACCGTGAGAGAGTTCTTAAGGCGGCAAGACATTGTGAAGGGAAGCGACTGGGCCCTGGGGTGGGATACGCGGGCGCCTGAAGGGAGCAGCGCAGGGAAATACTTCTCCCGCGACAGTGTCGGACACACGGGATTTACAGGGACATCCCTGTGGATGGACCTGGAAAAGGACGTGATCGCGATTCTGCTCACCAACAGAGTGCATCCCAAACGGGACGACGACAGGATGAAACGATTCCGGCCGGTGTTTCACGACGGCGTTATGGAAGCCTTGGGACTGGATGTTTAGCCACAGACCCGCACAGGCATTTCGGCCGAGGGACCAATGACGAATCGCGACCGACCACTGACAAATTCCCTGAGTTCCTCGTCTCTCGCCTGCAACATCTTTTCGAGGGCTTCCAGAAAGTCGCCTTCATAACCCTTGAGGGTCAACTCCTGAACCGTGTCAACGAGGCGTTGGTTGATCACGTGGAGAAGGTGGAGACTGCGAGGATGCTCAGCCTGGTTCTTTCATCACTGTCAAACAAGTCTCGATCGGTTTTTCAGCCCGTCCAGGAGTGATCTGCCCAGTCTTTTCCCTCGGACATATTCTGCTCCGGCCAGGTAAACCTTCTCCACCTCGAGCTGGAGCAAGTCCTGTGGGGACATCTTGAGAGGGTTGCGGTTCAGGACAACCATGTCGGCGATCTTTCCGCTTTCCAGGGTGCCCCGCTCTCTTTCATCAAAAGAAGTCCTGGCAATGTTGTGCGTGTACATGCGCAATGCCTCTGCGACGCTCACCGACTGTTTGGGATTGACGTGATTGCAGGCGCCGTAGATGCCCTGGATCGGGTCCGGCACGGTCACGGGGCCGTCCGAGCCTCCGCTCACGTGAATCCCCATTTCCATCATCTTCTTTATGGGCGAACTCTTGCGCGCCCGGTCGCCGAGGATGCTCTCTAGATACTCGGCCGGTTCCAGGGGCGAAATGAGGAATCCCGGCTGGAGCGTCACACCGATTTCCATGCGGGCGATGGTTTCGAGAACCGGCTCCGGGATCAGGCAGGCATGAATCAGGGTGTGACGGTGATCGGGCCTGGGAAAGTCGATCAACGCCGCCTCAATGGCCTTTACAGCCTGGGCCACGGCGGCGTCTCCGATGCAGTGAAGTTGGACCTGCAAACCGGCCCGGTTGGCTCGTCCGACAAAGTCCATCACCTGTTCGTCCGAATAGAAGAGGATACCGCGGTTGTGCGGGTCGTCTGAGTACGGCTCAAGGAGCGCCGCATCTTTCGCCCCGAAGCACCCGTCCAGGGCGCAGGCAAAACAGCCACCGATCCTGGGCAGCTTGCGCTTGAGCGCTTTTTTTATTTCCATGGTCTGGAAATAGACGCGAAACTGGATTTGCGCCCCCTTAGCCACAAAGCGCACCAGGTCCACGTCCATGTCCCGGGGGAAGCCGACTCCCTCGACCGCGTGCACCAGGCCGACCCCGTATCGGGCAAGGGTGTCCACGCCGCGAACGATGTAGGCCAGAAGTCTGGCAGCAGGGATTCGGCCGGAGATAAAATCGGTTGCTTTCAAAAAGGCTTCGTGGAAAAGCCCGCCCGATTCCGAATCGAACCCGCGCAGCGAACGGACGGCCGGAGGCATCAGAGCGATGGCCATGGTGTTGCCTACAGCGGAGTGGCCGTCATAGCAGACAAGGTACACGGGACGGTCTTTGAC
>JAWOJI010000222.1:0-5381 GCA_046481735.1 Desulfatiglandales bacterium
CATATTGCAGGCTGCCGCAGCCGAATAAAATTTCGGGCCAGGGAAGGGAACGACCTGTACCTGGAAATGAAGGAGTCAGGCGTCATCAACAAAGCGGCGTTGATTTACGGTCAGATGACGGAACCGCCCGGCGCCCGCGCCGGGGTGGCGCGTTCCGCTCTCACAGCGGCTGAGTACTATCGGGATGAACAGGGGCAGGATGTGCTGCTCTTCATCGACAACATTTTTCGCTTTACCCAGGCAGGTTCGGAAGTTTCCGCCCTCCTTGGCCGTATTCCTTCTGCGGTGGGTTACCAGCCGACCCTCGGGACGGACCTTGGGGAGCTTCAGGAGAGGATCACGTCGACAACCAAGGGATCGATCACGTCCGTCCAGTGCGTATACGTGCCGGCAGACGACCTGACGGACCCGGCGCCGGCTACAACCTTCGCTCACCTCGACGGAACCGTGGTTCTTTCGAGACCGATTGCGGAGCTTGGCATTTACCCTGCTGTGGACCCCCTGGATTCCACTTCGAGAATACTCGATCCAAACATTGTCGGAGAAGAACACTACAATGTGGCCAGGCAGACGCAGCAAATCCTCCAGAAATACAAGGATCTGCAGGACATCATCGCTATTCTCGGCATGGACGAGCTATCCGATGAAGACAAACTGACCGTGGCCAGGGCCAGGAGGATCCAACGCTTTCTGTCTCAGCCTTTCAATGTGGCCGAGGCCTTCACCGGGAGAAAGGGTCGCTACGTATCCGTGGCTGAAACCGTCAGAGGCTTCAGGGAAATCATTGAAGGCAAACATGACGAACTCCCTGAAGCGGCTTTCTACATGGTGGGTTCGATTGATGAGGCCAGGGAACAGGCCGACAAAATGGCCGCGGCAGGATAAAAAAGGAACGGAAAGCCATGGATAAAGTCAATTTGGAAGTGGTGACGCCCGCCAAGGTGGTTTTGAGGCGGGAAGTCGATATGGTGGTTTTGCCCGGCTCAGAAGGGGAGTTCGGAGTCCTGCCCGGGCACGCTGCCTTCCTCTCCGGCATTTTGCCCGGGGAATTGCGATACACGGATGGTTCAGAAAAAGGCTACGTATCTTTGAGCTCGGGATTTGCCGAGGTCTTCCAGAACAAGGTCTCCGTGCTCGTGGATTCTGCTGAAAAAGCCGGCGACATTGACCTCGACAGGGCAAGAAAAGCCTTTGCCAGGGCAAAGGAAAGGCTCGGCCGGGATCGATCCACTGAAGAAGTCGATTTTCTCAGGGCGGAGAGCGCCATGAGGCGAGCTATGACGCGCGTGAAGGTCGCCGAGAAGGCTGAGAGCAATTAACATCTTGAGAAATCGGGATTTTTGGTGAAAAAAGGCAAGCGTTCCGCTTGTCTTTTTTATTGACTTTTCGTCCTCTCAAGATAGAATCACCTTCTCAGGTTCACATGGATACGTAGGCTTCCTCTGAAGCCGTCAAGATTGTGGGGTGGAACATGCACAAGGGAGAGGAAAAGGACCAGTTCGAAGCCCTGGAAGCGAAGGTGGATTCCCTGATTCGCTTTGTGGGCACTCTAAAAAAGGAAAAGGAATCGCTTTTGGAAAAACTTGGATTCCAGGAGGAAAAGATCGCGGACCTGTCCAGCGAGTTGGAAAGCCTTAGAACGGCAAGGGACAATGCAAAGCAGAGAGTGGTTTTTTTGTTGGAAAAACTTGATCAAATCGATATAAGAAGTTGAGTTTCATAAAAATATCCATTATCATCATTTCAGGGTTCTGGATATAGGAGTACGTGCGTTGACAGAGCCTGTGAGAATCAGAATCCGAGATCAGGAATATCTCCTGGCGGGCGATGACCGCGAAGAACACATTTTGCGGATCGCTCAATATGTAAACGAAAAGCTCAAGGAGGTTGAAGAGAACACGGAGGGTCTTTCAGAAAAGAAGGCAGCGATTTTGGCGGCCCTGAACATCGCGAGCGATTATTTTCTGCTCATCAAGGAAAGGGATGAATTGCTGTCCGGAATCCGTGAACGAACCCAGGCTTTGATTCAAACCATCGACTCAACCCTGTCGTAGGCATTCTTTCCCGGCGCCCAACGTTCTCGGCCGGTGAACAGACTGAAAAGCCTGGCCAAAACGGAAATTTCCGTTCAAGAAAGAGGACTTAAGCATATATACCGAATGCACTGTAATGACGATTTCCCTATGAATGCGAGAATGAAAAAGCCGGACATTCTAACCTCGGTAGACCATCGGATCAAGGGCGCCCTTTTGCCCTTGCTTCTTGCCGAGGGTTCTACGGCTTAGTCCTTCAAAGCCCTCTTGCCTTGACTGCCGAGTTGCATCCCTGAAAGCCTTCCCTGGGCAGCTTCGATTCGAACCTGCGTTCCTCGCTCTTCAACAACCGAGCAAACGGGTGTGTTATGACGACATGGCTGATATTGCCGGCGGCCCTGATTGCAGGCCTCGTTTTGGGCCTGGCCATCGGTTTCTGGGGCCGAAAGAGAATCGTGGAGAAGCAGTATGACTCCATCAGGAACTACTCGAAAAAAATTATCAATGAGGCTCACAAGCGAGCTAAAGCGGTAAAGAAAGAGGCCGCCATCCGAGCGAAGGACACTGTCTTTCAGATGAAGCTCGAGTTCGAGAAAGAGACCAAGGAAAAGAAAGAACAGCTCCAGGCGCAGGAAAGAAGGCTTTTTCACAAAGAGGAAAGCCTCGACAAGAAAATCGAACAAAACGAGCAAAAGGAAAAAAAGCTTCTGAAAAAAGAGAAGGAATTCGAAACGTTAGAAGATGATTTCAAACTGAAACATAAGCAGGTCGAAGATCTCCTTGCTTCCCAGAGAAAAGAACTGGAACGGGTGGCGGGCATTTCCAGTGAAGAGGCCAAGGCGCTCCTCGTGAGCGCCATGGAAGAGGAAGCCAAGCACGAGTCGGCAAAGATTATTCGGCGGATTGAAACAGAGGCCAGGGAATCGGCCCAAAGAAAGGCGGAGGAAATCCTGGCCTTAGCCGTCAAACGCTATGCCGGGGACTATGTGGCCGAGAAAACCGTTAGCGTGGTCACTCTGCCCAACGAGGAGATGAAAGGCCGGATCATCGGTCGGGAGGGACGAAACATTCGGGCCATCGAGGCGGCGACCGGCATTGATGTGATCATCGATGACACGCCCGAGGCCGTGATCCTGTCCGGCTTCAACCCGGTGCGCCGTGAAGTTGCCAAGATCGCACTGGAAAGGCTGATCGACGACGGCAGGATTCATCCTGCCCGCATCGAGGAAATCGTTGAGAAGGTGGGCAAGGAAGTCGAGATCAGCATCAAGGAGGCAGGGGAGCAGGCCGCCTTTGATCTTGGGGTTCACGGAATCGATCAGGAGCTCATCAAACTGGTGGGCCGGCTTAAGTATCGCTCCAGTTTTGCTCAGAACGTGCTTCAGCACTCGCGGGAAGTGGGTTTTATCTGCGGCGTCATGGCCTCCGAGCTGGGCCTGAACGTGAAACAGGCCAAGAGAGCCGGTCTGCTTCACGACATCGGCAAGGCGGTTGACCACGAAGTGGAAGGGCCCCATGCGCTCATCGGCGCGGAGCTTGCAAAAAAGTACGGGGAATCCATCCAGGTGATTCACGCCATCGAGGCTCATCATGAGGAAGTCCCTCCGGATTCGGTTCTGGCCGTGCTCGTGCAGGCAGCGGATACGCTTTCAGGCGCCCGTCCCGGCGCACGGCAGGAAATGCTCGAATCTTACGTAAAGCGTCTCAATGAGCTGGAAAAAATCGCCACCTCCTTTGAAGGGGTGAGCAAATCCTACGCGATCCAGGCGGGCCGGGAGATCAGGATCATGGTCGAAGGCAAGGTCGTGGACGACGACCATGCCTTCTTGATCTGCCGGGACGTGGCCAAAAAAATTGAAAAGGAGCTGACCTATCCCGGGCAGATCAAGGTCACCGTGATTCGGGAGGTCAGGGCGGTGGATTATGCCAAATAGCTTTTGGAGGAGGAGATCCGGCCATGGAGAAGGTCTTCTACAACAAAGCGGGGAAAGCAGTTGCATATGTCGCAGAGGATTACCGCCGGACCATTTACCTTTGGGACGGCTCGGGCGTTGCCTACCTGTTGGACCAGGGGCACATTTACGGTATCAACGGGAAGCACCTGGGCTGGTTTAAGGACGAGGTGATCTACGACAATGACGGGGCCAGGGTGGGATTCACATCAGGCACTTCCCCCGTGCCGATCGAAAAGACCCGGCCGAAAGGGGAAAAATCTTCGGTGGATGAAATCAGGCCCAGATGGAGCGCGCCGCCCTTTCCCAATCTCAGCTTTCAGACAGCCGGTCAGGATCTGGCGGACTTCTTGAGTCAGGGACGGGTGAGCAGGCGCCCGGATTCAAAGTCATAGCCCCAGCAGAGCCGCTTCCCGGAAATCCTTTGAAAACCTCCTCGCTTCCAAACGGATTCCCCTTTCGCTCCGCCCTCTTTCTTAACCAAGAGGTTGATGATGATGAAGCAGGACGTGGTTTACCTCCTAGACGGAAGCTCCTATGTGCATCGAGCCTACCATGCCATTCGAAACCTCTCCAACTCCAAAGGCTTGCCCACGAACGCGGTTTTCGGGTTTTCGAGGATGATCCTCAAGCTCCTGGAAGAAGAAAAGCCTTCCTATCTGGCCGTGGTGCTCGATGCCAAAGGGCCGACTTTCCGGCACGAGATCTTCAAGGATTACAAGGCGACCAGGCCCCCAATGCCCGAGGATCTTCAGGTTCAGGTCCCCTACATAAGGAAGATGCTTTCTGCCCTGAACGTGAAGGTTCTGGAAAGAGAGGGCTACGAGGCGGATGACGTGATCGCCACCCTGGCCAGGGTGGGCGAACAAGAGGGCTACGGCGTCGTCGTCATCTCGGGAGACAAGGATTTCCGACAGATTGTGACCCCCGCGGTTTCCCTCTGGGACACCATGAAGGACCGCCGTCTTGACTATGATTCCTTCCTCAGGGAATACGGCTTGAAGCCTGAGCAAATGATCGACGTCATGGGCCTTTCCGGGGACGTGGCCGACAACATCCCCGGAGTCAAAGGGATCGGGGAGAAAACCGCCCTGAGCCTCGTGAAGCAGTTTGGCTCCCTGGAGGAGGTGTTGCGCCGTGCGGATGAAGTGAAAAGAGATCGGCTGAGACAGAGCCTGAAGGAACAACGGGAGGAGGCGCTCCTCAGCAAAACGCTGGTGAGGATCGACAGGTTCGTTCCCGTTGAGGAGCGGATCGAGGATCTCAGGGTCGGCATTCCAGATGAGCGGAAGCTCAACAACTTCCCCATGGAGGGGGAGCTGAGCGGGGCACCCGACCCGAGGCTCGCTGCCTCACCGAACGAGCCGCCCTCCGTCTGCTATGTGGGTGGCATTGC
>JAWOJI010000229.1:0-3418 GCA_046481735.1 Desulfatiglandales bacterium
CACCAAGCAGCCATTGACGCTGGCAGGGGTTCCTCCGGACTACTTCAGCAAGACAGGGCAACTCTGGGGAAACCCAGTCTACCGATGGGACGCGCTCAAAAAAACGGGATACGGGTGGTGGATCAGGCGCATCGCTCACAACCTGAAGCTTTTCGACTTGTTGAGGCTCGATCATTTCCGGGGTTTTGCGGGGTACTGGGAAGTCCCTGCGGAGGAGAAGGACGCCGTCAACGGCCGTTGGGTGACCGGGCCGGGCATGGAGTTTTTCAGTGAGCTGGCCAAAAGGCTTCCGTCCTTGCCGTTCATTGCAGAGGACCTCGGCACCATTACGCCGGATGTTTGGACGTTGATGGAGCAATTCGAACTGCCCGGCATGAAAGTGCTCCTTTTTGCTTTTGGGCCTGATCTGCCGGAGAATCTGTACGCCCCCCACAACCACACTGCAGAATCCGTGGTTTATACCGGCACCCATGACAACAACACGGTGCGCGGGTGGTTCGAAAGCGAAGCCTCTCCGCAGGAAAGAGATCGCCTTGCTCGCTACCTGGACAGGAACGTCTCACCGCAAAACGTGCACAGGGAAATGATCCGGCTGGCCATGATGTCCGTGGCCCGAATTGCGGTCTTGCCCATGCAGGATATCCTGGGTCTCGGAGAAGAGGCTCGCATGAACCGGCCCGCTTCCAATCACGGCAATTGGAACTGGCGGCTCGACCCGCAACGTCTGACCCGGTCTGTGAGCAAAGATCTCTATGAAATGACGGGACTTTACGGGAGGGGACGGCCATGAATCTGGGCGCCATTGTCACCAATTTTCGGATTCAGGATGTCCTGGACATCCTGTTCCTCACCGTCCTCGCCTATTATCTGTTCCTATGGTTCCGCGGAACCAAAGCTTTCAATGCTCTTGTAGGCCTGATCGCCTTGGGTATCGTCTTCACTCTGGCTCAAACCTGGGGTCTTTTTATGACCACCTGGGTGTTTCAGATTTTCTGGCAAGTCCTGGTAATCCTGCTTATCATCCTTTTCCAGTCCGAGATCCGTCAGGTTCTTGAAAAGGTCGACCCTCTTCAGGCGTTTGGGTTCAAGAAAAAAATCAAGCCCGGCGAATGGGTGCAGGGCTTTTCAGAAGGCATATTCACCCTTGCGGAAAGGAAAATCGGCGCCCTGGTGATTCTCGAAAGGCAGGACAGGGTGGGGCAGTGGATCACCGGAGGGCAGGAGTTGGAAACGCAAGCAGGCCGGGAGATCCTGCTGAGCGTTTTTCAAAAGGACTCTCCCCTTCACGACGGAGCCGCGGTGATCCGGAACGGTCGTCTCACCCTTGTTGCTTGCTACCTCCCTTTGAGCTCGGATGAGAACCTTCCAAAATCCTGGGGCACCCGTCACCGGGCCGCCGTGGGGTTGAGCGAAAAATGCGATGCCATCGTAATCGTGGCCTCTGAAGAAAAGGGAGAGGTGACTTTTGTATTTCAAAAAAAGGCAACGGTTCTCTATTCTTCGGATCAGCTTTCCATGCTCGTGCAAGAGACGCTGCAACCGGTTTCACCTCCCAGGCTTGGCTGGAAAAAGCGAGGCCTTTCGCTCATTCTTAACCGCTGGAAAGCCAAGGCCGGCACCCTTGCCCTTGTTCTGGCCCTGTGGCTCATGCTTGCCGGACAGCAGAATTTCGAGGTGGCCATTACCCTGTCCCTGGAGACAAGAAACGTCCCCGATCAAATGGAGGTTGTGGAACCCTTGGATCCGCAGGTGCAAGTCCGCATTCGAGGGCTTCGCAAGGATTCCGGCACTCTGACCGAGAGGAACGTGCGGGCAGTCGTCGACCTTGCAGCGGCAGCCGCGGGTCGGAGGACCTTCCTACTCACCAGGGAAGAAATCCTTTTGCCGAACGAAAGAGTTTCCATTGTCAGCATTGAGCCATCTCAGATAACCTTCGGGCTTCAGCAGAAGACGATCAAACGAGAGTGAGGAGAACACACCCATGACCACCCCTATCAAGACGCTGGACGTAAAACCCAAGCTCCCCCGGGAGATCCAGGCCCTTGCCCTCCTTTCGGACAACCTTTGGTTTGTCTGGAACTACGATGCAGAGAGCCTCTTCAGAGGCATGAACTCAGATTTATGGGAAGAGACGCGAGAAAACCCTGTGGAGTTCCTCTGCCGACTCAAACAGGAGGAACTCAGAAGTCTGGCCGATGACCAGGGATTCCGCGCCCATTTGGAGCGCGTGAAGCGGGAATTCCATCGATACATGTCGGAAACCCCGGACCCGAAGAGCTTCGGCCCGCTGAACGAACCTTTTTCCGTTGCCTACTTCACCGCAGAGTGCGGTGTTGCAGACTGCCTGCCCATCTACTCCGGCGGTTTGGGGATTCTTGCCGGCGACCATTTAAAATCTGCAAGCGACCTGAACTATCCTGTCATCGGCGTCTCGCTCGCTTACCAAAAAGGCTATTTCAGGCAGTACCTCATTCAGGATGGGTGGCAAATGGAAAGCTACCCCGTGAACCAATTTACGACCATGCCCATGAACCCGGTCAAGACCGATCAAGGTTCTCCCCTGACCATATCTCTCGATCTCAAGGGCGAGGAAGTGAGGGTTCAGGTCTGGCAAGTGAACCTTGGAAGGACCAGACTGTTTCTGCTGGACACGAACCTCAAGGAGAACTCCCCGGCCGCCCGGGGAATCACGTCGGAGCTTTATGGCGGAGACCGGGAAATGCGCATACGCCAAGAAATCGTCCTCGGCATAGGCGGCGTCCGGATGCTCAGGGCCATGGGAATCAGCCCGGCCGTTGTCCACATGAACGAGGGCCACTCCGCTTTTGCCGCCTTTGAGAGAATTCGAGAACTTCGGGAAGTGGCGGGCCTGAGCTTTAACGAGGCCGTGGAGTTCGTGCGCGTTACGAGCGTGTTTACGACCCATACCCCGGTCCCTGCAGGGATCGACACGTTTCATCCGGATCTCGTGCGCGCTTACCTTGACGGCTTTGCAAGGGCCATGGGCCTGTCCATCAATGTGCTTCTGGGCTTTGGAAGGTTGGACCGCAGGAACAAGGACGAGGAATTCTCGATGGCCGTTCTCGCCTTGAGACTCTCCAACTGGAACAACGGAGTCAGCCGGCTTCATGGCAGGGTGAGTCGAAAAATGTTTCAAAGAATCTGGTCCAGAACGCCCGAAGAAGATCTGCCGATCAGCCATGTGACGAACGGTGTCCACATTCCCTCATTTGTGTCCAAAGGCATGGCCGAGCATTTCGACCGGTACCTCAGCCCACGATGGATTGAGGACCCGGACAACGTCAAGATCTGGGAAAGGGTGGACAAGATCCCGGACACGGAGATCTGGAGGACCCATGAGAGGGGAAGGGAGCGGCTTGTCGCATTCACCCGCATGCGTCTCCGCAAGCAACTGGCC
>JAWOJI010000250.1:0-16352 GCA_046481735.1 Desulfatiglandales bacterium
GCCGTGCTCGAAGGGTCTGTAAAAGAATGCGTGGACATCGTGGACCAGATCTACAACTTCGGTTACGACATGAAAGAGTTCTACCGGGCTCTCATGGATCAGTTCCGCAATCTCCTGGTCTGTTTGGTGGCGCCCGATGAAACCCTCCTTGACATGGTTGACAGTGAAAAGGATGAACTCAAAAGGCAGGCTGAGCAAGCGGGAGTGGAGAAGCTCCAACACATCCTGAGCCTTCTCGTTGCTCGGGAAGAAAACCTCAGGATGACGGCCCATTCCAGATTGGTTCTGGAAATGATCATGATCAAGCTTTGCAGGTTGGATGGGTATCTCTCCTTTGAACAGCTCCTTCAAAAGCTGGAGTCCCTTGAAAAGAGAGTCCTTTCCTCCATCCCGGGTGAACCTGCCGTGACCGGCGGGCGACTTTCAGATCCGCCAATGGATTGGCAGCCCAAAAGCGCGCCTGAGTCCGTGCTGAAAGACCCCGCAGAAGAGCTCTGCAGAGAAGACTGGGAGCGTTTTCTGAAATTTCTGGGATCCAAGAACCGTGCGATGGTGAATGTTCTCAAAGACTGGCCTGTCTTGCGCATCAGCGGCAACACGATTGAGATCGGCAAAGGAAGAAGCCACTTTACCTCCGCCTACCTCGATGAACCGGAACGGTTAGGAAAGCTCACGGAATTTTGCCGGGATTTTTTCAAGAGGGACGTGCAAATCAAAATCGCTCTTCAGGAAGGCGGAGAGACGGCAAGAGAGATACCGCGTGAAGAGCAAACCAAAAATTCCGACCTCCCTCCGCCCATTCAGGAAGTTCTGGACATCTTTCAGGGGGAGCTGAGAGGAGAAATTGTCGTCAATCCGAATCAGGAGGAGAATTCAGGGAGGAACAAACCATGAAAGGCATCCCGAACATGGGAAATCTCCTGAAGCAGGCGCAGCAGTTCCAGGCCAAAATGGCCAAGCTTCAGGAAGAACTGGGAGAGAGAACGGTAGAAGCCTCTGCAGGAGGAGGCATGATTACGGTCATGGCCAACGGCAAGCAGGAGATTTTGTCCGTGAAAATCGATCCTGAAGTCATTGATCCCAATGACGTCGAAATGCTTCAAGATCTGATCTTGGCGGCGGTCAATGACGCACTGAGCAAGGCCAAGAACATGGTTCAAGAGGAGATGGGAAAACTGACCCATGGTCTCAATCTGCCGAACATCCCGGGGCTTATCGGATAACCATGGGCATTTACCCCCCTCCGCTCGAGAACCTGATCAGGAATCTCTCCAAACTGCCGGGCATAGGTCAGAAGTCGGCGACACGGGTCGCTCTTTATATTCTCAAGAAGCCCAAGGCATTGGCTGAAGACCTTTCTCGAAGCCTGCTCGACGTAAAAGAAAAAATCACTTTTTGTTCGCTGTGCTTTAACTTCACCGATCAGAACCCTTGCGCCATCTGCCGCAACGAAACCCGGGGCGATGGCGTCATCTGCATCGTCGAAGGGCCGGGCGATCAGCTCGCTATTGAGGAGTCCGGTTTTTTCAAAGGGAGGTACCACGTCCTGCACGGTCTTCTTTCCCCCCTGGATGGAATCGGTCCCGAAGACCTGAAAATTGCCGAACTCCTTACGCGCCTTGGAAAGGAGAAGGTGAAAGAAGTGATCCTGGCCATGAACCCAACCGCCGAAGGAGAAGCCACGGTGGCCTTCCTTGCCGAACTCCTCTCGGACAAAGGCGTCGCCCTTTCGAGAATCGCCCTCGGCGTTCCCATGGGAGGGGATCTGAAATACATGGATGCCATGACCGTCCGTCACGCTCTCAAGAGCAGAACGTCCATTCAGTCATGATCTCCAAACGTGCACTCAGAGAGCTTTCCCGCATCCTCGGACCTGAGCGGGTGCGCACGGACAAGCATGCATTAGAGCACTACGGGACGGACGCCACCAAGCTGACCTACACCCCGGATGCAGTAGTGTTTCCCGGGCACATTCAGGAGATCGCGGACATCCTCCTATTGGCCAACCAGGAGCGCTTTCCCATAGTCCCCAGGGGAGCGGGAAGCGGCAAAAGTGGTGGCGCCCTCCCTGTACAAGGCGGGATCGTCCTCGCTATGGACCGTTTTGATCATATTCTTGAAATCGACGAATCGAACCTCGTTGCCAAAGTTGAGAGCGGGGTGATTACTGCCCGACTCCAGGAAGCGGTGGAAAAGGTAGGGCTCTTCTACCCCCCCGATCCTGCGAGTATCCACATCTCAACTATAGGGGGCAACGTGGCGCAGTGCGCGGGAGGCCTTAGAGCGGTCAAGTACGGTGTTACCAGGGATTACGTGCTGGGTCTTACCGTCGTCCTGCCCACGGGAAAGATCATCAAAACAGGGGTGCAAACCGCCAAAGGCGTGGTCGGTTACGACCTCACCCGACTCATCACCGGCTCGGAGGGGACCCTTGCCGTGATCGTCGAGATCATATTGCGCCTGATACCAAAACCCGCTTCCACAAAGACAATGATCGCTTTTTTCAAAAACCCTTCTTCCACCGTGCAGGCCGTCTCGGAAATCATTCGAAGCAAGATTGTTCCAACTGCCTTGGAGTTCATGGACAGAGCTTGCATCGAGTGCGTGCGCGATGAAATCAGGCTTCCCATTCCCGACCGGGCCGGCGCCCTGCTGCTCATCGAGTTGGACGGAGACCAAACCCTCACGCGCCGGCAAAGCAAGACCGTTCACCAAATCTGCACAAACATGGGCGCCCTGGACGTCCAGTCCGCCTCAGGGAGCAAGAAAAGCGATAAGCTTTGGGAGGCACGGAGGAATGTGTCTCCTGCCGTTTACAGGCTGCGGCCTGACAAGGTAAGCGAGGACGTGGTCGTTCCCAGGAATCGAATGGCCGACTTGGTTTCCTTCATCAGCACATTGAGTGAGAAATACGGGCTCCCCATGCCCGCGTACGGCCATGCCGGCGACGGGAACATCCACGTGAACATGATGCTGGACAAAAGAAACCCGGAGGAATTGAAGAAAGCGGACAGGGCCGTCAGGGAATTGTTTCAAAAAGTTTTGGAAATGAAGGGGACCCTTTCCGGAGAACATGGGATTGGAATAACAAAAGCCCCTTACCTCGGCATGGAAATCTCTCACCAGGCCCGGGAGCTGATGATCCGGGTGAAAAAGGCCTTTGACCCCAACGGGATTCTCAATCCCGGCAAGATTTTCTCCTAACAGGTCGCTGAAAAACAGCCTGCTAGAGAATTTGGTCCTTGCTCCGGTAGTACATGGTGTTGTAATACTTTTCCACATCCACCAGGCTCAGTTGATCCAGAGCCTTCTTCATGGGTACGGTGGTGATCTCCCCGAGCTTGAGGCTGACCATCCGCCCGAAGTCGTCATTGGCGATCATATCCACAGCGGCAATCCCGAATTTCCGGCCCATCCGGCGGTCATACGCTGACGGCGATCCTCCCCTTTGCAAATGACGGAGCGCCACGTACCGCACCTCCAGGTTTGTCTGCTTCTCCAGATTCTCTGCGATGAAGCCTCCTATGCCCCCCAGGTAAACGCGACCGAAGCCGTCCTGGCCCCTCCTCTCCAGCACCTCATGCATCCCCCGCGGCTTGGCCCCCTCGGCCACCAGTACGATACTGTAGCGTTTCCCCTCCTTCCTCCTCTTCACCAGGAGTTCGGCAACCCGCTCCATCACGAAGTCATGCTCTGGAATGAGCGTAATGGCTGCCCCTGAGGCTTCTCCCCCTTCCAGAGCCAGCCAACCGGCTTTCCTGCCCATGGTCTCCACAACAAAAACCCGACTGTGAGAGCCGGCTGTGACGCGAAGCCTGTCGATATCGTCGGTAATCCAGTTGACCGCAGAATCAAACCCCAGGGTGTAGTCCGTCTCCGAAAGGTCCTTGTCAATGGTTTTCGGAACGCCGACCACTTTTACGCCTTCACGGAAAAGCCTATAGGCGGCGCCCAGATTGTCAATACCTCCAATGACCACCAGGGCTTCCAAGCCCAGCTTTTTCATGTTGTCGATTACCAGGCCCGACTGATCCTTCTTGGGATCAAAGGGGTTGATCACACTGGTGCCGAGCCGGGTTCCTCCCGAACGGTCCCAGGTGCGAACAAGGTCGGCATCCAAGGGCACCGTCCAGCGTTTAAGGCTCTCCCTTTTCTCAGGCTTCACCTCGATGAGCCCCTTCCACCCGTCGAGGATCCCGATCACTTCAAACATCATTCCCCGGACAGGCACGAGATCTTTGTTTAATGCAGAGTTGGTGATCCACTGAATGGCGCTGTTGATTCCCGCGCAATCCCTGCCTGCTGTCAGGACCCCAATCCTCGTCTTCATATGCCGCCTCCCCTCTGTGCACCCAGTTTACAGCAGGCATGTACTATAGGGCAAGGGTTTCCGGCTGTCAAGGCACACAGCATCTCCTGATCCGGCATTAAGACATCATCTTTCGCCATACTTTCATCCCTCGGATGTCGGGGGGTTTCCGTTGCAAGGGAGGCAGCGAACCGCCTATGCTTCTTGCTTGATTGTCCCGCGTATCGGTCGCCGTGCGCCCTTCTCTTACTTTGCGCCAAAGTCACCCATCCCGAGCAAGCGTATCAGCACCATGAAGCTTTCCGCGCCATCGGAGCGCTCCGCCGTAAATCGAAGCCCCCAACACTGGGAGGCATAATCCACGTAAAACCGCTCTTCAATGCTCTTTTTCCGATCCATATCCCTGTTGATGAAACCGCCTGCTGAAAAGCCTTTGGCGAGATTTACATGGGCGGTGAGATTGAGCCCCTTCTCCCCCGTGGTCCCGACGTACCGGTAGTTTACGCCGAGGCTGTCCTGGGCGCCCCGGGACCTCTCGATGGACCACCGCAAACCGATGTCGGCAAAAGCGAGTTCTTTCTCGTAGTGGTCCCACAGGGCCCTTGCGTCAAGATAGATGGACTTGAAAGGATTGATGACCAGATCTGCTCTCAACGGCAAGAAGGGTCTTTTCCCCAGCCCGGGCGTCTTGTTGCCTCTTGCCTCTTCGATGTCGTACCTCTGCTCCAGGCTGAAGGCGACCCACTGCCGGTAATCTACACCGCCCTTGATGTTATCGCTCTTGGCATCCAGGAAATTTTCCAGGGTGAGGATGAGGAGATTGTTCTTTCCGTCAATGTCTATCGGCTCAAACCAGGGCTGATCCAGATCCTCGTCCCGGTTCACCCGGTAGCGGTAGGTCAGGGAAGGAAAAAACTTGTGTTTCAGCTCCTTGGCACCGCCCCATTCCACATCAAAAACCCTTTCCATCAACGTGGAAAACCTGGTTTGAAAGAAGTAGGCATCCTTGGTTTGACTTCGCCTGCCGTCCGCAGGGTCATCGAATCTCTGGGCCGTCATGGTGTAGCCCAATGACGGCTCCACCTCCATGATCTTTCCGAACCACATGGGATAAGCCAGTTGGGGCGTGAGAGAAGTCCGCTCGCCCTTTGGCCCATCCTCGCGCCAGATCGTGTCAAAGTCCGTCTCCAACCGAAAAAACAATGGAGAACTGAGGAGGGGCTTCGGGAGCAAGGAGAAATTCAACCCCGCAAAGGTCTGGGGTGTAGGATCCGGCGCCGCGTTTTCGGGCCTTTGGTGGTAGGATGAAATAGCCTGGAGGCTGTAATCCTGCTGGTCCCGATCCAGCCTGAGCGCCGATCGCCTTGTAGGCGACCGGATATCCTCCATGGGCCTTTCGAATGTTTCGGCCAGATCAGGTCTGGCATGGAATCCAAAAAGACCCCCCTGGAACTCCTTCAGGTAGTCCTGGTCGCTCACGTAGTCCGTATCCAGCTTGGCCCGGATTCCTAGAGGCAGTTGCTGATCGGTCCTGCTTCTAAGCCAGTAACGGGTATCGTTTGTTCTCGGGAAAGGGCTGAGTTCCCCTTCATCCGGATCGGTGAGATCCTTTTCTTTGACTTTGTCGGAAAGAATGTCGAGCATAACGGTCCCTTTTGAATCGCCTTCGGCTACGTAACGGTATTCCAAGCCCTGCATGTAACCCCGTTCGCTCATATATCGTTGGTAGAAAGTGGCATCCATCTGATCCGAAATCGCCCAGAAAAAGGGGACCTCCAATTCAGCGCCCCTCCGGCTGGAGTACCCCGCACTTGGCGGCAGAAAGCCTGTTTGGCGTTTTGTTTTTGCGGGAAAGAGGACGTAGGGAAAGTAAAGGGCGGGGTAGTCTTTAATCCTGAAAACGGCATGCTTGACCGAGCCGTACCCCTCTAAGGTAACGTTGACTTCGGAACCCGTAATGCTCCAGTCCGGCCTTTCTCCGTCGCACGTGGTGATGCGGCATTCCTTGATTGCATAAGTGTTTGGGCCGGTTTTCTCTATGGTTTCGCCTGTTATGTAATAATGATTTTCTTGAAGAAAGAGGTGCCCACCTGTGACCCGGCCGGTCTGACTCTCAAGATCAAAGACCGCCTCCCGGGCTTTCAGAATATCGCCGTTGGACTGGAGCACAACGTTCCCTGTCACCTCGATCATCCCTGTTTTCTCATGATAGGTGGCACGATCCGCTGAAAGGGATTGAGCTCCCTTTCTCACCACCACCTCTCCTTCCGCCAAATAAACTCCCTCCTCCTGAAGGTAGGTCATCCTGCGGGCCGTGATTTCCCAGGGGCCGCTTCCATCCCCCAGGTTCGTATCACTCAAGTTCCTATACGCCGCCCATGCACCCTGGCTCCAAAGAACCAGAGACAGCGTCAGGATCAGGACCAGTACCATGGCGGGTCGCCTGCAAAAGGCGTTCTTGGCGCCTCTGCGTTGCCCTCTTTCCAGGGTTCTGTGTGCAATCGATGCTCGGTTTTCCAATAGTTCCGCAAGCCCTCCGGTGAGCGTCTCCTAGCGTATTTTGTCGGGATGAAAGATACCGGGATCGAGGCAGGCCATGGCTTCACCCACCGTGAAAAGCGATCCGGTCACCAGGATCAAGTCCTTGGGGCCTGCCATGGCTCTTGCCCTCTCGAGGGCCTGCGGCAGACCGGGACTGACTTCTCCGCCTTTCCACAGAGGAAGGGCTGATTGCATCAGTATTTCGGGCGGCGCAGCGCGGGGATACTCCGGCCTGGTGCATACCACGTAATCAGCAGCGGGCACAATTGCGCTGAGGATCCCTGGAATGTCCTTGTCCGCCATCACCCCCAGCACCAGGATCAGTCGGCCGTATTTCAGATCTCGGGTAACGCTCTTCGCTAAAGTCCTCATGGCCCCCGGGTTATGAGCCCCGTCAAGAACTATCAGAGGGTTGCTGGATACCGCTTGCAACCGTCCCGGCCAACGGGAAGCCTTGAGTCCCTCTCTCATGTCCTTTTCCGAAACTTCGAAGCCCTTTCTTTTGAGCACTTCGATAACTCCAAGCGCCAGAGCCGCATTCCTGCATTGGTGCCTTCCTGGAAGTGCTGTCTCGAGGTCTCTAAGATCCTGAGCCAGCCCGTAGTAGTTGAACCTCGACTCCCCGACTCGGATGCGGATCTCTCTTCCGAGCCGCGATAGACGCGCACCTTTTTCCCTGCAGACCCTTTCAAAGAGTCGGAGAACGGCAGGCTGGGTTGCAGCCGTCAGCACATCGACCCCTCGTTTGATGATCCCTGCCTTCTCACCTGCAATATCGATCAACCTCCGGCCCAGGAAAGCCTGGTGATCCAAGGAGATGTTGGTGATCACGGAAACCTTGGGCCGAATCACATTGGTGGCGTCGAGCCGTCCACCCATGCCCACCTCCATGATGGAAACGTCCGTCTTCTCCCGGGCAAAGTGAATCAGGGCCATGGCCGTGGTAAACTCAAAGAAAGTCGGGGGCTCCCTGGCGTCGACCCGTTCCTTCAGTTCAACCACCAATTGGGCCACACGCTCCGGGGATATCTCCTGCCCCCTCACCTTGAAACGTTCGGTGAATCTCACGAGGTGGGGAGAGGAATAGAACCCTACCGTTAGGCCCGCACGTATCAACATAGATTCCACCATGGCCGCCACAGACCCCTTGCCGTTGGTTCCCCCGATGTGGACATAGGCTTGACCCCTGTGAGGATTGCCGAATGCCTTCAGAAGGTTTGACGTTTTGGAAAGGCCAAATTTGATACCGTACTTCTGAAGGCTGTAGAGGTACTGCACCGCCTCTTCGTAGGACATGCTTTTCTTCATGAAGACGACCCTTGCTGCCACCGGACGGCTCTCCAAGCACGGCACGTGGGACTGCTTTTCTTCACCCCCCATTCTCCTTCCGTGTCCTGCGCACCGTGACCCGTAGATCTACATCTTCTCCAGAACGGTATACCCCATATGGAGCAGTTTCCGGCCCACGTTTTTGAAAAGGACTTCCACCTTCTCCTCTCCCACGAGTCTGGCTACAACCCCTTGACCGAAAGCAGGGTGTCGAACCCGATCCCCGCTCCTCAGGCCTGCAGGCTTGTCGGGGAGAGGGCGAAAAACCTTCTCCCGCCTTTTAAAGGGCGCTGCACTTTCCCAGGCGCTCACTCCTCTTCCCGCTCCGCTCGGCAGGCCATGTTCCACCAAATCCTGGGGAAGGGATTGAATGAAAGACGAAAGCCCCCTTGTCTCGGAAGAAAACCAGGCCCGGCCCGTTTCCCGGCTGGGATAACACAGAATCAACCGGTCTTTTGCCCTCGTGGCGGCAACATACATGAGCCGTCTTTCCTCTTCAACGGCTTCTTCCTTCATGTTGGCCCTGGCGGGCGGAAAGTACCCCTCCATCGCCCAGATAATGAAAACAACCGGCCACTCCAGTCCTTTTGCCGAGTGCACCGTAGACAAGGTCAGGCACTCTTCTTTCTTCACCACGCCGATGTCTGCAGCGCTGCTTGGCGGCTCAAGGAGCAGATCGTCAAGAAACGATCTCAGCCTAGGGTAGCGGCGTGCCATGGGAACCAGTTGCTCTAGGTCTTTTTCCCTCCGGGGAAAGTCATCAAACTTCTCCTGGAGGATGGGTTGGTAGTATTTCATGACCTGTTCTACAGCCGCCGCCGGTGACGTATCCTTGGCAGACAGCCCTTCCAGAAGGGCCCCCAGGCTCTTCAGGTCTTCGTCGGACTTGCCTGCGCCCGGCCACGCCGCAATTTGTGGAGGGGCGCATCGGGTTTCCTTCATCCAGGCGATGATGGCCCGACTTCTTCCCGGCCCGATCCCCTTCACCATCCTCAGGATCCGCCCCCAGCTCACGCTGTCCTCCCGGTTGACAATGACTCTCAAAAACGCAAGGACATCCTTGATGTGGGCGGATTCCATGAATTTGAAACCGCCGTATTTGACAAAGGGAATTCCCTGGCGCGCAAGTTCGACCTCCAGCTCAAAAGAATGGTAGCCGGCCCTGAAAAGCACGGCGAAATCTTTGACGGAGCGGCCCTGGGCCATTTCCCGTTTGATCGTTTTGCTCACAAAAACGGCTTGTTCAGGCTCCGTCCCTGTGTCCACCACCCTTGGAAGTTCACCGTCCTTCCTCTCCGTGAACAGACACTTGGTGTATCTTTCCCGAGCTTGAGCCATCAGCGCATTCGTCAGGTTGAGGATCGGTTGGGTGGAGCGGTAATTCTGTTCCAGTTTGATCAGCCTCGCCTCCGGGAAAAGCTTGGAGAACTCGAACATGTTCCTGTAGTTGGCGCCTCGGAAAGAGTAAATGGACTGGGCGTCATCGCCGACCACCATGATGTTGCGGTGTTCCTTGGAAAGCCACTGGACAATGTCGGCTTGGATGGTATTGGTATCCTGATACTCGTCGACCATGATGTATTGATACTGCTCGCTCAGGGCCCTGCGGATAGGCTCGTGGCCCGCAAGAAGTTCTCGGAAATAAACAATCAGGTCATCGTAGTCCATGAGCTGATTGTCTTTCTTGAATTCCCCGTAAAGGCGCTGCAATTTCTTGACCTGGGGCGCATATTCCAGGAACTGACCGTATTCTTCCCCCATTAAGGTTTCGATACCGCACTGGATGTTTGCCGCCTTGCTGATGATGTTGGCCAGGGTGGAACGCTTCGGAAATCGAATCGCCCCTCTGCCTATGTTCATGTCCTGCACAAGAGACTGGATTGCCTCCTCCATGTCGGAGCGGTCAAGGATAGTAAATGTGTTTTCGAATCCGAGATGGTGAGCGGCGCCTCGGAGGACCCGGTGTGCAAGGGAATGAAAAGTGCCACCCGAGACGAAACGGCACCTTTCATCCGCGAGGCTCGCCGCCCGCTCCAGCATTTCGCCTGCCGCCTTGCGCGTAAATGTGAGCAGCAGGATACTCTCGGGCGGCACACCGGCTTCGACCAAGCGGGCCACTCTGTAAACCAAAGTTCTCGTCTTACCGCTCCCTGCCCCTGCAATAACCAGGAGCGGACCGTCATGGGTCGTAACAGCCCTTAGCTGGGAGGAGTTGAGAACCTCTTCGTAGAGAATGCGTTGCGGCAATACTCTGTTGTCCTTTCCAGGCGTTTAGAAAAACATGAAAAACGATACCACACCCGCCGTGACCGTCATCATAATGACTACGAATGGGATGAGCAGTGCAAAGATCACTCTCATATAGGAGACCCCGTGAATTTCTTTGAGCCCTATGACCGTCACCGCCATGAGCCAAATACCTGCAAGCAAACTTCCCAAAAAAGGGATAAGAGCCCAAAGCTGAGACGCCTGCGAATACGACACAGCCCGTAGGGTCCCCTCAAAACCGTTCTTGCCGGCCCTGACAATGGTGAGAAGGAAATGGAGCAGAAGGCTGCTGATACAGATGAATATGGTGGCAATAAGAGGGCACAAAATCAGAGTGCCCAGGATTAGGGGACTCAACGCAAAATCTCCGAACACTCCTTTGTCCGGGGACGGCAGGTCATCAAGGCGGATCACTCCTTGCCAGAAGACCTCGAACATCATGCCCAGGGATCCCATGAGGACCCCAAAGGCAAGCGGCTCTTTGACACCACCGGGCACGGTCATCGTTTTGAAAAACTTGGAAGGAGAAAAAAGAACCCCTTTTAAGGACTCACGAATGCCCCCTACCCATCCAAGCTCCGAACGCCTTTCCCAAGGAGGGAGGGTCCTTATGTTGCTCCTGTCGGTCTCCGGCTTTTCCCGCCCCTCATCCAGGAGAGGTATTTCAAAGCGCTCCCTGCACCTGGGGCAGATCGCCCTTCTTGTTCCGACCGGGATTTTCTCCCTCAGCAGAGACTTCTGAAAGCCGCAATGGGGACAAGTGAGCTCTATCATGTCTTCTTTTTCCCTTTCCTGATCTGACGGCTCAAGTGCTTTTTTTGGGACCACCTGTGGAATCTTCCGATGAGGCCGCCCTGTTCGGCTCTCTCCAGAAGCTGCGTGCGCATTTCCAGACCTTCCTTTGTGTTGATCGCTTCCCTGAGGCAGGAAACCCTGTCGCGGCATTCAAAGCACCCGGGCGGCACCTGCCGCTGCCCCAGTTCTCCCGGAGGGAACACCCGATCCAAGATGCTGAAGCAATCCTTCCTGTTCATCCTTGCACTGTCATCCACCGTCAAATCCCAATGCTTCCCTTGACTGTCTCTCGGTCCGCGACCACATGACTTCAGCCCGTTCGCCCAATCCATTCATGGACTTGCCGTTTCCCGTGCGGCCTGGACCTCCCGGGTCTTGTTTATACACCATTTTTGCGTCCCTTAGAAAGGGCAAAGATGCGGGTCGCAGGCGCTATGTTATCAAGGAAGCCTGGTGATGTGCGGTCTCCGTGTGCCGTGCACCACCAGCCGTGAACCTTCTTTTTTTTTGACTTCAAGCCCCTTCTCCCATATGATGCCTTCCCATGGAAAAGGACTCCCGGCTTTATCTCGTCAGACACGGACAAGTGGAGGGATTTGAGAAGGTACCAATTTACGGGCACACGGATGCCGTCCTCACCGAGGTAGGCATCCTCCAGTTTGAAAAACTTGCCGATCGGCTGCGCTACAGCAACATCCAGGCCGTTTACTCCAGCGACCTCAAAAGAGCCGTCACGGGCGCACGCATCATCGGCCGCCATCACGATGTTCCGCACCACGTTCTCCCGGAGCTTCGAGAGATCTATTTCGGCGACTGGGAGGGCCTCGGACTTCAGGAGGTTCGAGAACACTTCCCGGAAAAGGTCCTGAGCCGCACGACCGATCCTGTCAACTTCAGGGCTCCGGGCAACGGGGAGTCTATCCTGGAGCTTTCAAAGAGAGTGATGCCATGCTTCGAAGGGATTCTCAGCCGCCAGCAAGGCCGGGATTTCCTTGTTGTGGCCCACGCAGCGGTCAACCGGGTGATCCTTTGCAGCGCCCTCGGACTTGATCTGAAGCATATGTTTCGCCTGCATCAGGACTACGGCTGTCTGAATATTGTCGATTACTTCCAGGACGGCGCCGTCGCCCGTCTCATCAATGGATAGAAGGATGAGAAGGGTGATGGCTGGTAACAGTCCTGCTTTCTATAAGCCTCATGCGCATCTGGCATGGGGATCTCTCTCAAAACAAAAAACGAAGATCATCCGGGTGTAAACAACGCCTTTTTACCGGGGGCTGCACGGCGATGAACATTGTCGATGCGATTGCGCGGATTCCCCTCTTTGAAGGGCTTCCCTCCGATCAAATGGAGGACCTTGTCATGATCTTGACAGACCAGGTTTTCCGAAAAGGAGAAATCGTTTTCTCGGAGGGCGAAGAAGCAAACGGGTTCTATGTCGTGGCCCGTGGCCGCGTCAAGGTCTACAAACTCTCCCCGGACGGAAAGGAGCAAATCCTGCACATTTTCGGCCCCGGGGATCCTTTTGGAGAAGTCCCGGTCTTCACAGGCCAGAGATTCCCCGCCCACGCGGAAGCCCTGGAGGAAAGCAGGGTTCTGTTTTTCCCAAAGCAATCCTTTGTGAAGCTCATCACGCAAAACCCGACCCTGGCCCTGAACATGCTCGGAGTCCTTTCCAAGCGCCTCCGGAGATTCACGGCCCTGATTGACGACCTTTCCCTGAAGGAAGTCCCGGGGCGCCTGGCCGCCCACCTCCTGTTTCTGAGCAGGAAAGAAAAAGGATCCAAGGAGCTGGAGCTTTCAATCACCAAGGCCCAGTTGGCAAGCCTTCTCGGCACCATCCCTGAAACGCTCTCCCGCATCCTGGCGAAAATGACTGCCCAGGGGCTGATTGAAACCCAGGGCCGCCGCATAAGGATCTTGGATCGTGAATCGCTCCAGGAATTGGTCGACTCAGGAGGACGCTTCTAGTGTTTCGTCATCATGTGGGTAACGGCTTTTTCCAGGCCGTCGAGGGTGAGCTCGAACATGGGAAAAATATCACGGATGATGTGGATGGTCCTCGTATAGGGCCATTCCATTTCCAGCTTGGGGTTCACCCACAGAGCATATCGGAAGGTGTTCGCAATGAACTTCAACCGCTCATAGCTCGGTTTGTTGGTCCTCTCTTCGATATGGATGGATCCGTCGGTGGCCATCAATTCGTAGGGCGCCATGCTCGCATCTCCGACTATGATGAAACGCGTGTCAGGATCCAGGCGTGCGAGGTCATTGACCGGTAAAGGCTTGTGGCGGCGAGGGGAGTCCTCCCAGAGGTTGTCGTAAATGGTATTGTGGAAGAAAAACGTTTTGAGATCCTTGAACTGGGCCCTGGCATAATTGAACAGTGTTTGAACCATTTCAATGTAGGGGTCCATGGACCACCCGCCGTTGTCGATGGCCAGGATCACCTTGAGCCGGTCTTTCAGCCTCCGATCAAAAACGATCTCGATTTCGCCTGCATTCTTCATCGTCTGATAGATGGTCTTGTCGATGTTGACCTGGTCCTTCGGGCCGACGGGAACCATGTGCCTCAATCGTTTGAGCGCTTCGGCCATCTGGCTGGGAGTCAACGGACCTTCCTGGGAATAGTCCCTGTACCTTCGATCAAGCGCCACCTTTACAGCCGACTTGTTGCCGGACACCCCGCCGATCCTCATTCCTCCCGGATGGTATCCTGAGTGTCCAACCGGCGATCTGCCGCGGGTGCCGATCCACTTGCTCCCTCCGTGATGGGCCTCGGCCTGCTCCTTGAGGCGGTCAAGGAAATACTGGATCAACTCCTCAGGGCTGAGCTTTGAAATCTCCTCTTCATCTACACCCAGAGCCTGGGCAAGACCTTCCGGATCCTTCAGCCACTCGGCCAGCAAGGTCCGCGCCATGTCGGAGAGTTCCACCTCGCTCGGGTCCTTCAGCTCAACCCCTTCAAAATGATGGGCGAAGACCTGGTCGTAGAGATCAAAGTACCGCTCGCTCTTCACGAGGATGGAGCGGGCGGCCGTGTAGAAGTCTTCCACGGAATTGACCAGTCCAAGACTCAGGGCTTTCTGAAGGCGGAGAAAAGATGTCGGGGTGACAGGAATCCCCACCTTGCGCAATGTGTAAAAAAACTCGGTAAACATATAAAAAACCTTATAGCCTGAATCGGGACACAGCGCCCTGGGCCACCGTGTAATCCGGGCTCTTTTTAAACAAAACCCCCAGGTACGGCACCTCCCCCTTGGTGAGGTCTTTGATCTTGAAATCCGGATCCGCCTTCAGGGCCCGGATCCAGTTGATGAGTTCCCTGGTGGCAGGCTTTTTCTCAACCCCCCGCACCTCCCTCAACCGGTAGAAGGTTTTGACGGAATTCTCCAGCAGGTCCTTGCTGATGTCCGGGAAATGGACGGAAACTATAGTCCTCATCATGTCAGAGTCGGGAAATGCAATGTGATGGAAATTGCAGCGGCCGAGAAAAGGATCGGAAAGGTCTTTCTTGGCATTGGAGGTGATGATCACCACGGGCCGGTTCTTGGCCTTGATCGTCTTGTCGATTTCCATAATGTCAAAGGACATCTGGTCCAACACATCGAGCATGTCGTCCTGGAAGTCCGTATCCGCCTTGTCGATTTCGTCGATGAGAAGCACCACCCGGATGTCTGAGACAAAAGACTGCCCGATCTTGCCCATCCGGATGTAGTCCTCGATGTTGCTCACATCCCTTTTCGAATCCCCGAAACGGCTGTCGTTGAGCCGAGTAAGGGTGTCGTACTGGTACAGGGCCTCCACCAGTTTCATGCTGGATTTCACATTGAGAACGATGAGGGGCATGTCCAGAGCTTCCGCAATCGCGTAGGCAAGCATGGTTTTTCCCGTACCCGGCTCCCCCTTCAAGAGAAGAGGCATTTCCAGGGCCATTGAAATATTGATAATCTTGGCGAGTTCCTCGTCCAGCACATACTTTGATGCGCCGGTGAACTTGTTCAACGAGTTTTCATCGTGCATTTCTTCACTCCTTGGTATAGGATTCTTTTTCATATTCTCGATTGAGAATGCTTTCTTGACCAGTCGAAAAATCATGCTCGTCAGCTAAGAACTTCTTTCGCAAATTTTTTAATATACCAATGCCGCCGAACGGTTGCAACCGAATAATCCAAAAAAGGACACGAATACGCCCATGCCTCTCGCTTTCCCCTGTTTGAATCACGGAACAATCGCGTACGGCTTCTTTAACATCGACACGGACCTTCTCCTTCTGGAGCATTACTTCCTGTTTGCAAGCGACTTCTGCCTTTACGTAGAAGCGATGGCCCGCCAATCCGAGGCAGGTTCTTTTGAGACATCCTGGGACGTGTACACGATCGACCGCCGCAAAGACATAGGCGATCTCATGGCCGCCATTCACGGGATCCGCCTTACCGGCTTTATCGGAGAGGTTTACAGGCTCTTTCCCTTTCCTCAAAGGGAGGAGGACTTCAAACAAAAGCCGGAAGGATTTGAGAACAGGGCGGCCGTGGAAGCCTTGTTCTCCCGGTACGGAAAGAAAGTGCCGATCCCGATTCGTGGTGATGCCGAGAATCAGACGGTGGCGGTGGCCGAGTATCTCTTCACAAGAGAGGTCTTTCACCGGCTCCTTGAATACGTCTGGCTCGGTGGCTATCCCCGCTGGCGAGACGGAGTAAGGCCCGCTTATGTGGCAAAGATGAAAAAGGACCTGGAGAAAAGCCGGAACTGGTTGATGCGCGGCCTGTCACTCGAATGACAGAGCCGGGGTTTCGTCCCTCACCTTTTCAAAGGGGATCTGCAGAATCGCCAGCATCGCTCACCACCTGAAAACCTTTTAACTTTTCGGGCTCAAGGTTTTTCCATCCACCTCTTTTGCTTGGCCGTCAAAGGACCTAAGTGCTTTTCGATCCATTCGATGTCTCCGGTCAAAAGGGCCAGTTTTTCCGCGTTGTTCAGCGTGTATTCCTCAAGGGCATCCGCCCACTGGTGAAGCAGCTTGTAGACGAAATCACCGTCCGTGGCCGCCCGATCGAGAACCCGGAGGATCTCCTCCTTGTGAACCAGGGCTTGCTCATCCGGTGACCTG
>JAWOJI010000256.1:0-5804 GCA_046481735.1 Desulfatiglandales bacterium
GCGCACGCTCCGAGACAGGCCACGGTCTCGGAGCGTGCGCCATTTCGCCCGCCATGATGGTCGACGATACCTATCACGGCAAAATGAACCCACGCAAGGTCGAGCGGATACTCGCGCTCTATCGCGACATCCCAGGCAAAGAAATTTAATACCAGGGCCATCAGCCAGGGGTTGGCGATAGGCTCAGGCCATGGTCCCACAAATCACTATGCGCATGTTCGCCTTTTCAAGGATAGAGAAGAGGTGTTGCGTGCGACCGAAGAGGCATTGGAAAAGCTCATGGGTGAACCCCTTGGATTTCTGATTCCTGAGGTCCGTTCCAACCTCGGCTATGCCTTGCCCGGTGCTGCGGATTACGAGGAGATCGTGGCTGTCCCAGGAAGAATCTCCCAATTCCGAGATAAGATCGTCGCCTGCAGGCTCCCCGCTTTCGGCGCCTCAAGGCACATCGCTCGGGTCATCATGGCGGCCATGGCTCATGATCCTGAGATGCGCTCAGCCATGAACATCAAGTACTCCTCAGAAATCCTCGATGCCTGTCACGCTGCCGGGCTAGGCATGGCTTCTTTCGAGCGGAGGGAAGAGCCTTTCGAATTGAAGCAGAAGGAGGGATCCACCCTCGAATGGGGTACGCAAAAAGCACTGCAGGGTGCAATCGAATTCCCCGACCTGGTTTTCGACAAAGGGGATTTGGGAAAGGAACCCATGATTCGGATTCTCGGCCGAACCCCCCTGGAGGTAATTGAGAAGGTGACCCGCGTTGCCAGGGCAGCCGGCCGGATGCGACCATAAACCCAACGAAAACACGACCGCGGAGGTTTTAGGACATGACGGAACTTATTATTTTGAATGGCCCCGAAATGGGGAGATCTGTTGAAATCCATGAGGGTGCGGTCTTCTTGGGGAGATCCGCCGAAAACCACATTCGAATTGATGACAAAACCGTGTCCCGGAAACACCTCAAAATCGTTCTCAAGCGCGAAACTCTTTTTGTCACTGACCTGAAAAGCCAAAACGGCACCTTCTACCAAGGCAAGTACCTTGCTCCGGGCAAGGAGGTGGAAATCCAAACAGGGAGCCCTATAGCAATCGGAATGACCGTGATTTGTTTAGGAGAAGGCTGCAGAGAACAGCTCTTGCCTTTTCTGGATACGGTCGCTTTGATTCGGGGAAAGCACAAAATGGGGGCTTTCCCTGAAGACCGAAGAAAAAGGACCCGGCAGAAAAAAGGAGATCTTCTTTCCAAGATTTCTCTGATCCTCAAAGAAATGACTCCGCTCGAAGACATGCTGGAATCAGTTCTGGGTCAGATTTTTCACCATATGAAGAGAATAGAGCGAGGCGCCTTTGTCCTCGTGAATCCGGAGACTTTGGAACCCCACGAGATCATATGCAAATCCAGTGAAGAGAAAAAGCATTCCCCAAAAACCTACAGTGACGAAGTGGTCCTAAGAGTTCTGAGGTCAGGCAAACCTCTCGTTTATTCAAAAACTTACACTGAAGCCGGAAACGCTTTACTTGACACCCTGAAGGTTCTCAAGATCGAATCCGTGCTTTGTTTGCCTTTGCTCGGTGGATCGGGGCTTGTCGGGGCCATGTACCTCGACTCCCTCAAGAGGCCCGACGGCTTTCGAAAGGACGACCTTCTTGCACTGTTGGACATTGGGCAGCGTATTGCAGTCACTGTGGAAAAAGATCGTTTTGCTTTGGAAATCATCGAGGTGGCGAGCCATCTGAGCGAGAAGAACCAGTAAAACAAATAGAAGCCCGAAGAATGTGAAAAACTTTACCACAATTTGCCCGGTTTTCACGCGTGAGAAGTGGCAATTTTTTTCACTCACCCCGACTACTGGAAGGAATCATTCCTATCCAATTGACTTTACTAGACAAATTTTCGTTGCCCCATTGGCACATCCTTCGCAATGTGATGCGAGCTATCCTTGTTCGGAAAATCATCACCGCTTTTCGCAGATTCTAGGGACACACCGGTTTCAAGCACCTTTACGTGAGCAAGAGATGCGAGAACTCTCCTTCACATTCCAGCACGGCCCAAAGGTTTTTGCCGCGGCCCTGCTCATCATCTTCCTCACGATTGTGGACGCCTTTTTAACTCTGGATCTGGTGAGCCGCGGGGCTGAGGAAATAAACCCTATCATGGCTTATTACCTTGACCAGAGCCCGCTCTGGTTTTTCACGGTCAAATATTTCCTCACCTGCGCCTCCATAGTCATCATCCTGAGTATCACCAGAACTCACATATTCGGAGAAAAACTTCGAGTCAAGGCCCTTCTGGTCTTTTTCATCATTGCCCTCGCATCGGTTGTCAAGTGGCAGTTGATTTTGCTTCACTTCATCGCCGGATAATGGTTGCCGGGAGGCGCCCGTGTCCAAGGACGATAAAGAAAACACCGGGATTGTGAACTTGTTGAGCCGCTGTAGAGCTGCATTCAGGACTCCGGAAAATCTCAACCATTACTCGGAACCCGACCTTAAGGCAGCCGAAAAAAAGTTTCTCAAATATGCTCTCTTCGGCAGGGAAACACTCCGTGTGGAGAAGACTCCAAGGAAATAAGTCTAAGTCATTCCGGCCATCAGAGTCTTCATCCTTTTCGCCTCGCTTGCGCTCCGAAATAATCCTTTGACAAACAGCTTTTTTGTGCTAAGAAAACCCAAAAAGGGATGAATTGGTTGTTCCGTGGTTGGAGGTTTTTCCCACCTTTTGATCTCATTGGATCAAGATCAGATTTCCTTACGGAGGGCACTTTCATGAAAAGCAAGAGAATGTTCATATTCGTCCTTTTGGTCCTCCTTGTGGGGGCTACAGCCTCTACAGCATACTGCGAATCTCCCATCGTCATATCTCCTGAGAACTGGTACACCGGGCTTATACAAGACGGAAGCTCAAAGACGGCCACCTTCACCGTCCAAAATGGAAGCAACGGAGATGTGATCATCAGAAATATTCGTCTCAAAACGACGAGCTCGTCCTTCTCGATCGCACCTGCGACGGCTCTGCCCGCAACCCTCCCTCCTGAAGGACAAATGCAGGTCGAGGTCACTTTTGCGGCTTCAGGGGAAGGACTTCACCAAGCCTCCATCGAGGTTGACTACACCGAAGTTTCACCGTAAAGCCAATCGATGGAAGCACCCGCGACCCCCTCTTTCTTCCCTCTATGGGTGAACTCTGCATTGAGAAAGCAAAGCGAGTAGATTGCCTTTTGTTTCTCAAGAAAATGACAAGAGAAGGAAGGGCATGACTGAACTTTCCTTTTTTTCTTGCAAATACCCATAATTATTTGGTAATATTCAATTTTTAAAGAAGGACCCGTATCCTCTCACAAGGTTTTCGGCACTCCTTTGCAGAATGAGCTTGGGGTCTCCACGACCAAATCCAAATGAAACTGGGAGCAAAACGAGGGATGATCAAGGTTTTTATCGCAAAAGGACCGGAGAAAGGTCGTTCATTTTTGCTCAGCAGCAATATCGCTCACATTGGAAGAGGCGTGGAAAACGAGGTTCACGTAAACGAGCATTCGGTGTCCCGAAAACATGCCAGAATACATCTGGAAAACGATCAGTATTTTATTGAAGACCTCCGAAGCAGAAACGGCACCTGGGTCAAAGGAAGTTTGATTGAAACCGGTGTGAAAGTCCAGGTTCAGGAAGGGGCGCCTATTGCCGTCGGCAACGTGTTGCTGAGCCTTGGAAAACGATGCTCATCGAAGCAACTCCCAAATCTTTACTCGATCAGGCTTGAGCAGCAGGGTAGCTGCAATGGACAGCTGGCTTCCACCGCTGACAGGCGTGCAAGAGAGAAGAAGGAGCTTTCTCTGATTTATGGCATTTGTGTCGGCATGTTGGGGTCTCTGGACTTGAGTGAACTTTGCAGGAAAGCTCTGGAGTCGATCTTCGGTTGCTTGAAGAGAATCGACAGCGGGTACATATTCCTGATTGACCCTGACAGCGGAAAATTGAAGAAGATTGCCTCTCGTTACCGAGGAGAAAAAGGAACAAGAGCGCCGGAATACAGCAGAAAGCTGGTTCGGCGCGTGTTGACAGAAGGCAAAGCCGTTATGATGCCGAATACGCAAATGGAAAATAAAGCAGCGCTGTCCGACAGCATGGAAAAGATCGGCGTCAAGTCGGTGATATGCCTACCCTTGGTGAGCAAGTTAGGAACCAAGGGAGTCATCTACCTGCAATCCGTCAACGTGGTTCATGGATTCCGGAAAGACGACCTTTTTTTCTTGACCGCTTTAAGCAGCCCCATGGCCCTCGCCATAGAAAACGCCCTCCTCTACACCAGGAGCAAGCAAGCAGAGGAAAAGCTGCGAAACGCCCGCAACGGCCTGGAAGTCGAGGTCCTGAACCGAACAGCGGAACTGGTCAGAGCAAACAGCAAGCTTGAGAAGCTTTCCGTTACAGATGGGTTAACAGGGCTTTTCAATTACCGGTACCTGACTCAATCGATCGAGTCCGAGCTGAAGCGATCCGTCCGTTATAATAGAAGCCTTGCCCTTCTCTTGATAGATATTGATTACTTCAAGAACCTCAATGACACGTACGGGCACCTATGCGGAGACTACGTGATCAAGACCGTAGCCAAGCTCCTCAAAGACAACGTGAGAGGAACCGATATCGTGGCGCGCTATGGGGGAGACGAATTGGCTGTCCTGCTCATTGAGACCAAGACAATGAGCGCTCTTGAGGTTGCAGAAAAACTCAAAGAAGCCATTGGAAGCCATGTTTTTCAGTGGCAGACACAGGAATTGAGCGTAAAAGTCAGCGTCGGCATGGCTACGGCCCCGGGGTCGGGGGTGCAGGACGCCTCAGATCTGGTTGATGCAGCGGACCAAGCCTTGTACCAGGCAAAAAAGGCGGGAAGGGACGCTGTAGTTGTTTTTGCCCAGGAAAAAGGCAAGGGCGAGACAGGTCGGCATTACGCGCCCTCTCCTTCCACCCGGCAGTAAGGGACCCTTCCCGCTTCCCCCACCCCTCATAAGGAATTTTCCCGGCAAAGGATTCGATCAGGTCCTTGTGTACGTGTTGACCTGAAGGGTAACTTTGAGGGTGCTCGATGTGCCCCGTGCAGCCTTGAGGATTTTGATCCTTTTCACATACAGAAGGCTTCCTGTGTGCTCCACTTTGTGGAGGAATTCTACCAGTTGCTCCATGCCCATGTTTTCAAGGCTGAGCTCGATCCCTTCGGGTCGAAAGGGTCCTTCGCTCGGGGGAAAGGTGACGGGCTTAATGTACTGGATGTTCCTGTCGACGCCGACCTCACGCGTCACTGCCTCCAAATAGGAAAGAAGACTGAAACGATCGCCCCTGTCCTCAAGGGTCGTCTCCACATCGCGCCGGTCTCTCTTGAAACTCTCCCAGGTTTTGTTGAGCTCCGTTATCTTGACAAGATCGGCCTTCCTTTTGGCAATGCTTCGCTCCAGCGATCTCTGTTTCGAGAGGCCGGGAGAAATCACCACAAAATAAAATAGCAGCGCCACAAGAAAGAGCCCGCCGAAAAACGCATAGGTCATCTGTTTTCTGTCCAGCTTCATCAATTCTTCTCCAGGGCAAAGTTGAAGGTCACGGCATTTTCCCTTCGGTCCATCTTGGCGCCCACAAGCTTGATGTTCTTGAAGCCGTCGGATTTGTTGAGACGATTGGTAAGTCTGTCAACAGCCTCAAAAGCCGCAGTTCGCGCGGTGACGTCCGACTTCGACGAGGTGAGCGCGCGTGGCTGGTTTTATCGGGAGCAGTTTGTATCGGCCCTCGACTCGCGTGTGCTGACCCGCCTGTCCCTTGCC
>JAWOJI010000283.1:0-9016 GCA_046481735.1 Desulfatiglandales bacterium
CACGCCGGTGTGTAGGAATACGCGACGAGTTGGACAGCCCGCCCCATGTCTTGCTGGGACGCGAACCTGGGAGCCAGATAAGCAATCACATAGGCCGAGAGATAGACCCCTGCGAAGGCAAGAATGAACTGGATCAGGCCCATCGCAATGCCCCAGGAAAAGGAAGATATCATTCCTCTACCGATCACACCGAACCCGATGATGTAGGCGATTGCAGGGATGAGAGCCAGAGGGAGCACGTATCCCTTAAAGATCTCTGCGGTGTTCGGTTCTTCAGCGGCAATGATCGGCCACTCCGCCTTCGGGGTCATGATGATGTTTCTGGCTCTTTGAAGAATATCCATGGTGTTCTCCCCTGAAGGTTAGAAGTTCAACGGATCTCGTGCCGATGACGACAAGAGTGCGGAAAGCCGGATGCAACGAAATGAAAAACAGATCGCTCGCAGAGATTGATTTATCTTGTTGCATCAATTTTCAAAAAAGTCAAACGGTGCGTTCCTCTCGCGCCCCTCGTCAAGGAAGAGTCCCTCGATGTGAAAAGCCAAGAATGGACAGGCGGTTGGTCACGTTTTATAGGATATCGGGTCAGATCTAATCGGGCTCTTCAGGACATTGTCCCACCTCACAGGACATTTCCCCAAAAGAATGAGCCATTTCCCTTCAGACATGGCTTCAAGCCAAGGTTGCGATCCGCAGGGTTGAAACGCCCTGCCTTGAAGTCTTGATTGGTCACCCGAGGTGCCGCTATGCGTGCATCCGAGAAACCCTGTGTAAGGACCGCGTAAACTCCCGTTTCTTAATTATAACCTTTAGAGGGTAGGAGCAAGGAGTCCCTAGCCGTCACGTGGTTCGTTTGACAAGTGTTGAAGTTACGCGCCTATAAAAAACCAACAACGAATTGGATAAAGTCAATAGGGCAGGAGTTCGGAATAGCGGAATTCCTTATATTCCGCCCTATTGGAAGCATGTTCAAATTGTCACTTCACGCAGAAACGTCACTCCTCGTGACTTCTAAAAACTGAAAAAACAAAGGGCATCTCCACCTTCATTCGATGGGATGCCCTTTTTCAGGTTATTACGATTTTATTAGACTAACGTGACATTTGCTGCAGCGGGGCCTTTTTTTCCCTGCTCTATGTCAAAGCTAACTTTGTCGCCTTCTTTGAGCGACTTGAAGCCGGATCCGCTGATTGCCGTATGATGAACAAATACGTCAGATCCGCCTTCTTGCTCGATAAAGCCGAAACCTTTACTGTCATTAAACCACTTAACTGTTCCATTTGCCATGGTGACACCCTCCTTTCGAATAGATTCTTATTGTTTCAAACTTGGGGTTGCCACTGATAACAAATGGATGTTCCCTCAGAACGAAACCGACCCACCCCACAAACGCGGGCCCTCATTAATAATATGAATATTATAAGCATCTCTTTTTCTAAATCAAGAGATATTTTCCAGTTGCACGAAGTTCAGCCGGGCATAGGGGGTTATAAATGCGCTTGTCCATCATCATCGCTATGAGGCAAGAGCGGAGGCCGTCCCGGGAGATCACCGAGTACATACAGATTTTCTATAGCCGGCAAAGGAGCCAAGGGGGGCTGTGCGATCTATCCCCGGCAGCAGACGAACGGCAGTTCTGTGAAATGCCGTTCGCAGCATGAGGGATATTCGTGTCCACTATTGACCTCACATGTCAATGGATCAGCAAAATGTCCCGATCGGCGCTATTCAGAGAATTTTGGGGCATGAGAACCGATGTACCACCGAAATCTATCTTCACAGCATTGGCGAGATCGAGCGTGAAGCGATGGCCGTCTATGAGAGTGCGAGGAAAAAGTCTCACACGGTTTCTCACACAGAAGAAGAATAGCAAAAAAGAGGGTTTGACGTTTTCGCCTAACCCTCTTGAAAACTTAGCTTTTTCAGGTGCCGAGACACAGAATCGAACTGTGGACACGGGGATTTTCAGTCCCCTGCTCTACCGACTGAGCTATCTCGGCATGGTGCGGAGCTTATACCTTGCGAGAATGGGATGTCAAGATGAAATTGGGAGTCAATCACTCCTGGGGTTTTCTGTCTTCAAGATCGAGCTCCAGGTCAAGGTCTGCAAGGTCCAGCGAAAGCTCGCTATCCTGAGGGGCGCCCTGCTTTTTCCCTTCGGCCTTATGAAGGATCGGTGGTTTTCCGTCCAAAGGGATCTCCTCGAGAACAATCTCGTCCATGTTCAGAATATCGTCGACTTCTGAATCGGCTTCTCCGAAAAGCTGAAGCTCTTCATCCACCCTTTCTTTTGCCTGCCTGGAGGGCGCCTTATCCAACCGGAGCGTTTCACCGAGGTCCAGGGGAGACTCTTTGTAAAGGGAGTCGGCGCCGGTCGGGGGAAGATCCAACTCCAATTCGCCGGTGCTGAATACCGACCCCTCGCTTTTCCGGCCGCCCAGGCCGAGATCTTTGACGGCCTCCTCCGTGTCCAGTGCGGAGCCCAAAAGGTCATCTTTCGGGGTTTCTCCTAAACCAAAGTCCAAACCGGAGCTGTCCTCGAGGCAAATCTCCTCCGACCCCAGCTCAAAATCGCCCGAGCCGGGGAGAGACAGCTCATTGGAGTCGAAATGGGAAGGCTCGTCTTCAAAACTGATTTCCGCGTCACGGGCCAGATCGATTTCACCGGAGCCGCCGCCCATCATGCTCCTGGACTCATCGGTCTCTCCTGTGAGGGCGACCAGCAAGGTAGGCGTCTCAGGCCTGAAGGCGGGAAGGTTGAGTTTTTCTTGCTCCGAGGAAATGTCTTTGTCGCATTTCGGGCAGGTCAGGTTGTAGTCAAAACTGATGTATCCGCACTTGGGGCATTTCATCCGGCACTCCTACTGGTTGTTTACTTTATGGAAAACCGCCAAGTTCACCTTCTCATTTTATTCTTATTATGCCAAATTAACGCATAAATAAATATCATAATTTTTCATGGTGGTCAAGCATTCAAATTTCAGAACCCAAGGCATTCACGAAAACGCGAAACGATAAAAGCGCGAAAGGGGGGTCTCTCACAGAGCCCACCCGCCGGCGCTCAGCGGGCCATCATGCTTTTTTCACCGGTCTCCCCTGTAAACACCCTCATAGTCCATCGTGCTCAAAGGCGGGCCGGAACCGGAAAGGCGCGCATCAACGACTTCCCCGATGAACAGGGTGTGGTTTCCGGGGTTCAGAGATGTTCTCACTTTGCAGTCCAGGCATGCCAGGCAGCCCTCCAGCAGCGGGGATCCGGTCGTTCCCTTTGTCCAACGGATGGAAGCGAATTTGGCGGCAGGATCCGGCCCCTTGAAAATTCGCAGGAAATCATCTCTTTCCCTGGGGATGACGTGAAGGGCGAAAGCCCCTGCCCCTTGAATCAGGCGGTGAGAATAACGGTTGGGGTGGACGGCGACCATAATCAAAGGGGGTGCATGGGAAACCTGCGAAACCCATGAGGCGATCATGCCGTTGACTTCATCCCGATGACACACCGTCAACACGTAGATCCCGTGAACCATGCGGCCCAGAGCTTCCGCCCATTTCTCATCCATGGCCTGGCGCACCTCCCTTCCTGTTCGACCTGCAGCGCTCGATCGCCTCCCGCGCCAATGCATCGCAGCGCTCGTTTTCCTTGTGCCCCCGGTGGCCTCTCACCCATTGCCATTCCACACGGTGGATCTTGCTCAGGGCGAGAAGCTCCTCCCAGAGGTCCCTGTTCAAGACCGGTTTTTTCTCGCTGTTGATCCAGTTCTTCGCAACCCACCCCCGGATCCATTGGGTCATGCCTTTTACCACGTAATTGGAATCCGTCACCACCCGCACCCTGCAGGGCTTCTTGAGAAGGCGGAGCCCCTCGATGATCGCCCGAAGTTCCATGCGATTGTTGGTGGTCCTGGGTTCGCATCCGGAAATCTCCTTGACCGTTTCGCCGTAACGCAGAATCGTTCCGTAGCCGCCGGGTCCGGGGTTCCCGCTGCACGCTCCGTCCGAGAAGAGTTCGACAACCTTGGCATTGTTTTCAGTCATGGCGGAAAACCATCCCATTGCAGGCGGAGCGAGCGGCTAGATGAAGCGCGCCCTCACGAGGATCACCAGCTGGGGCTTTTCAGGATAATTGGTCTTCAGCAGCAGCCGGCCGCGGTATTGATCGGCCGCATTCGGCAGGGTGGTGAAGTTGATGCGATAGTGCTTGCCCGGCGAGATCTCGTCGATGGTGTACTCAAGTCTGTGGTTCAGGTTGAAGTCAACCACTTCGATTTTCAGGGGCTTCCCTGCTTCTCCCGTGATGTCCACCGACCGGGTAAGGACTTCCGTGGCTTTGCCCTGGATGAAAACAGACCTCGGGGACACAACAATGGGTGTTTTCACGAAAACTTCTACGGTCAGGGTTTCTACCCGATTCTTGGGATCGTTTGTGTAAACCCTGGCCCCCTTGCGAATCTTGCCCTCGTAGCCTCGCGTGTTGAGCCTCAAGGTGATTTTTCCCTCCCCTCCAGGGGGGACGGCCCTGTCAAAATGGGCCACGGCGCAACCTCAACCGGGCTTGACCCTTTCAATCTCCAGGACCCGATCACCCTGATTCTGCACCGTGAAGGAGTATTCGACCACTTCACCTTCGTTCGCCTCCTTGAAGTCATGATGCTTCACACTCAGCACCATTCGAGGCTCGCTCGCGGACTGGGACGAAGCGAAGGGGCGGGAAAAAAGGGAGACCGCAACGCAAAGAACCAAAAAGAACAACTGCTTTTTCATCCATTTCTCCAAACGGGATTATTCCCGGGGGTGCTCTGTCGAAAAACAGGTTCACGCAAGACATCGGCCTTGATAAGATATAAGAATATCACAGGATTATGGATGCTGACAAGACAATTATAATGACAAAGGCTCCCGCCTTCCGATACAATGTCCACCACGCACGAGGATGACGTCGCCCATGAGGAAAAAGGACTCGAAGGACTCTGTGAAAGGAAACCCGGCGAAGGCTGCCGTGCAGACACCCGCCGAGAACGCATGCGAGCCGGGGCGCATGTCTGACAAACAGTACAGGATCCTCCTGGATTTTGTGCCATACCCCATCGTGGTTTTCACCCTTGGCGGGAAAGTGAACTACCTCAATCCCGCGTTTACAGAGACCTTCGGATGGTCCCTCGAGGAACTGCAGGGGAAGAACATCCCCTATGTGCCGCCGGGCTTGGAAGAGGAAGTGAGGAAGGACATCCAGGACCTCTTCGAAAAGCGGGTTGTTCATCGACGGCACAGCCGGCGCCTCACCAAGGACGGCAAGGTGATCGACGTGATCATGAGCGGCGCTGTTTTCTTTGCATCCGAGGGCCAGGCTGAAGGGGAAGTGGTGCTCCTGAGGGATGTCACGCAGGAAAAGAGGCTCGAAGCCATCCAGGAGACCCTCTTCAGGATCAGCATGGGTCTTCCGTCCCATCCCCATCTTGAAGATCTGCTGGACTTCGTGAGCATCGAGATCAAGAAGCTCCTCAATGTGGAAGGCGCCCTGGTGATCCTGCTGGATCAGGAGAAACAGGAGCTTTACTTCATGGGCGCCGCGTACGACGATCAGAACACCCAGAGGCTGGCGAAGGAGGTGCGTTACCCCGCAAACAAAGGGGTTTCAGGAAGGGTGATCAAAACAGGGGAACCTGTCATCGTCCACGACACATCTTCGAGTCCCGACTTTTACGGCTTTGTAGACCGGAAGATGCATTTTCAATCCCGCAACCTCCTGGATGTTCCCCTCCGAAGCGGCGAGCGGATCATCGGCGTTCTCTGCGCCATCAACAAGCGGGAGGGCATGTTCGATGAAGGCGACGTGGAGCTTTTGAGCCTGATTGGCGGGACCGTGGCCCTTTCCATTGAAAACGCGAGGTATGCCAAAGAAATCACGGAGGCCTACAGGGAGGTGGCCGGCTTGAACCGCGCAAAGGACCGCATGATCAACCGCCTCTCCCACGAGCTGAAGACCCCCACTTCGGTGCTCCTGGCAAGCCTCAACATCCTGGCGAAAAGACTCCGGCAGCAACCCGAGGAAACATGGAAGCCCACGTTTGACAGGGCATGGAGGAATCTCGAGCGCATCCTCGGAATCCAGTACCAGGTGGAAGACATCATGGAAGGAAGACACTACCAAACCCGTGAAATGCTCCACATCCTTCTTGACCAGTGCGCGGACGAGCTGCAATCCATGGTGGCCGAAGAAACGGGGGAGGGGCCGCTCATCGATCGGATCCGAAAAAAAATTGATGCCCTCTATTCAACCAAGGAAATGAAAATCTCCGAGTTTTCCCTGGATCGATTCGTGGAGTGGAGAATTCGGGAACTGAAACCGAATTTCGCCAACCGTGAGATCGAAATTGTCACCCACCTGGAGCCGGCGCCGAACATCTGCGTCCCGGAAGACGTTCTGGCCAAGGTGGTGGATGGGCTGATCCGGAATGCGGTCGAAGCAACCCCTGACGAGGGGAGGATCGAGATCCTGGTGCACAGAAAGGGAGAAGGGTGCGAGCTGGTCATCCATGACCTGGGAGTCGGGATTACCGATGAGAACCAGCATCGGATTTTCGAGGGGTATTTCATGACCCAGGATGTGATGTCCTACTCTTCGAAGCGGCCTTTTGAGTTCAATGCCGGGGGGAAGGGCGCCGACCTTTTGCGAATGAAGATTTTTTCGGAGCGATTCAATTTCAGAATAGAAATGAACTCGTCCAGGTGCCGATACATCCCCACGGACAGGGACGAGTGTCCGGGAAGAATCAGCAAGTGCAGGTTCTGCAAGACCAGGACGGACTGCTTCCACTCTGGAAGCACAACTTTCACCATCTACTTCCCTCCGGCGCCTGAGGGGAGCTGCGCCGTCCCGGCAGAGTCGCAATAGGGTAAGGCGTTTGTATCGTTCAAAAGCGTTTGCGTGGACGCCCTATTGTTGAGTGAGGTTTAGCAACCCTGGTCCTCTGGGCCGGGTCAGAGACAATCGGCTATGCCTGTGGAAGTTGGAAGGCTCCAAATTCGAAGTTTACCAGCCTACGGCCGGCACGAAATTCGAAATCCGAAACAATAAGCAATGACAGAAATTCGAATGATTCAAACAACGAACATATCTACTATCACGGATCCGGTTTTGTTTTTGTCATTGTTTTCAACCCTGAGCGGCGAGGTTTCTCTCAGCTAGAGGGTGCACACAAGGATATGCGGGGCGCACAAAATACTGTGCATTTCCTCCTGGCGCCTTCTGCGATCCAACCTTGTTCTACTTCCATCCAGACTTCTCCTCCTTTTCCGTGCGTGAACAATTCTCCTGTCTCATCACCCGGTTGTATGAGGCGTGCCGTGAAAGTCATTCCGACCCTTGGGAATGCGCTCCCCGGTGGCATGAAAATTGGAATGAGCATGGGTGAAGATCCTCCCCCCATCCCTCTTGTTCACCCGAGGAGAAGCTTATGCCGCCTGCATCGAGAACGCTATTTCGTGTCGTCTCTTTCCTTGCCCTTCTCATGTTCAGTGCCGCACCGGCATCAGGAAATCCGGGAAGCCCCTTCACCCTGACCGTGATGCGGGATGAGAGTGCTCCCCTGGTGGGAGTCAAGTGCTACCTCTTTAACCAGGGAGGCACGTACCTGGGCGTGAGCGGTGTCAGCGGCGACAACGGAGCGGTCTCTTTCAACCTCGCGGACGGGACCTACATGTTCCGGGTGGACCACCTGGGCTACCGGTTCTGGAGCGACGCCTATGACGTTCCCGCGACGCTTTCCGAAGAGATGCTCATTCCCCACCAGGAGGTGGTGATCACGGTCCAGGGAGTGGGCCAAAGTTCCGCGCCCCTCTCCGGGCTCAAGGTGTACCTTTTCACTGAAGCCGGAACGTACCAGGGCCAGTCCCGTGTGACGGACAACAATGGGCAGGCGAGTTTCAGTGTGCCGGGCCGGCCGTACAAGGTGAGGGTGGATTACCTGGGCAAGCAGTTCTGGTCCGAAGTTTTCGTGTCGCAGAACACCACCGTCAACGTCCCCATGGCGGATGCGGAGGTCCTTGTCTCCGGCGCCGGTGCTCCTCTCTCAGGGGTGAAGGTCTACGTCTTCACCACAGGGGGGACGTACCTGGGAATTTCCGGGACCACGGATGCAAACGGGAAAGTGCTTTTCACGCTTGCGGCGGGCGAGTACAAGTTTCGGGCCGACTACCAGGGGAACCGGTACTGGAGCGAGGAAGAGCCCCTCACTGCCGGGCAGGTCAATCCTGTGGCCCTGTCCACGGGGGGCGGCACTTTCACGCTTGAGGTTATGAAAGGCGATGCAGAGCCTCTTGCGGGGGTCAAGTGCTACCTCTTCAACCAGGGAGGCACGTACCTGGGCGTGAGCGGTGTCACCGGCGACAACGGAGCGGTCTCTTTCGACCTCGCGGACGGGACCTACACGTTCCGGGTGGACCACCTGGGCTACCGGTTCTGGAGCGATGTTTACAGTGTGCCCGCGACGCTTTCCGCAGTGATGCTCATTCCCCACCAGGAGGTGGTGATCACGGTCCAGGGAGTGGGCCAAAGTTCCGCGCCCCTCTCCGGGCTCAAGGTGTACCTTTTCACTGAAGCCGGAACGTACCAGGGCCAGTCCCGTGTGACGGACAACAATGGGCAGGCGAGTTTCAGTGTGCCGGGGCAGCCGTACAAGGTGAGGGTGGATTACCTGGGCAAGCAGTTCTGGTCCGAAGTTTTCGTGTCGCAGAACACCATCATCAACATTCCCATGGCGGATGCGGAGGTCCTTGTCACCGGCGCCGGTGCTCCTCTCCCGGGGGTGAAGGTCTACGTCTTCACCACAGGGGGGACGTACCTGGGAATTTCCGGGACCACGGATGCAAACGGGAAAGCGCTTTTCACGCTTGCGGCGGGCGAGTACAAGTTTCGGGCCGACTACCAGGGGAACCGGTACTGGAGCGAGGAAGAGCCCCTCACTGCCGGGCAGGTCAATCCTGTGGCCCTGTCCACGGGGGGCGGCACTTTCACGCTTGA
>JAWOJI010000325.1:0-4894 GCA_046481735.1 Desulfatiglandales bacterium
GAAGGCCGTCTCCTGGCGGTGTTCAGCCTCAACAGGGAAGGCGCCCTGACCCACCTTGAAATCAGGCGTTCCTCGGGCCACGAGATCCTCGATCGGGAAGCCGAGCGGGCCGTCCGGAGCTCGTCGCCCTTCCCCTCTTTCCCCGAACACATCACCGTCAGCCGCCTCAATGTGGAAGTCAGCTTCGACTACCGGATAACGGCGAGAAGAGGGGAGAGTGGCAGGGAGTAGGAGGCGGGGAGCAGGCTTGCGGCTTACATAGCAGGAAGGCGCACGGCTCACGGAATACAATTTCTCATATTTCTTGGCCTTGCGCCTTGCACCTTGGGCCTTGCGCCGTTAGTATTTCTATTTCTTCAGGATCACCGGTTGGTGCTCGAATTCCCCTGAGGCCACCGACTCCCAGAAGGACTTCTCTTTCTTCTGCCATCCCGGCCCGAACTTGGCGTTGAAAAACCCTCCCAGCTTCTCAAACACCCTTTTCCACCCTGGGCTGTAGGACAGGGAAAGCACATCTTCGAGGAAAGGAATCATGTCGGCCATTTTCTCCTTCGGGATGAAGGCCCGGGCGCCCATCTCGATCGACTCCTTGAGGGCCTCTTTGGTCAGGGCATGGGCTGTGAGCATGACGGTCGGAAACCCCAGGCTTACGGAGGCGTTCAGCAGATCAAAGCCCCGAACCCCCATGATATCCAGGATCACCAGGTCATAGGTCCAGGACCTGAGCAGGTGATACCCTTCCTCGTAGGTCGTCGCGGTGTCGAAAATCATTCCCGGGAAGTCTTCGAGCTGCTCCCTGAGGGTCGCCAGGATGTCGGGTTCATCATCCACCGCCAGAAGGCGTTTTTCATTCAATATGCTTCCCATCGTAAGCCTCTCCTCTTATGCCCCGCAGTCTCATGTCGCAGACGCCGCCTGAAACCCTCGCCGCCCGCCTTTGCTACCCCTTGTTTGCTCCCCCTCCCATACGTCTCTTTTCTTCGTCCCGGATTTCACGGCGCAGAAGCTTGCCCACCTTGCTCTTCGGCAACATATCCCGAAACTCGATATAGCCAGGCACCTTGTAGGCGGCAAGACGCTCCCTGCACCAGCGTATCAGGTCCGTTCCGCTCACTCCCCGGGCGTCCTCCTTGAGCACGACGATGGCCTTGATTCGTTCCCCGACCTTGGGGTCCGGAATGCCCACAACGCAGGCCCCGATCACGGTGGGGTGATCCTGAAGCACTGCCTCCACCTCGGAAGCCGAAACGCGGAAGGCCTTGTGCTTGATGATGTCGGCTGAGCGCTCCACATAGACGATCTGGCCGTCTTCGTCGCGCTTCACAAAGTCGCCCATCCGGTAGAAGGTCTTCCCCTGGATTTCGACGTAGGAGCGTTTTGTTTCCTCGGGTTTGTTCAGATACTCCTTGAGCGTATAAGGCGAGGTGACCACGAGTTCGCCGCTTTCACCGTCGGGGACGAGCTGGAGGGTCTCAGGGTTCACCACCAGGCACTCCCTGCTTGCCAGCGGCAGCCCGATGGTGGTGGGCCTGGGATTTCCGTCGATTCGGCTGTACGTGACGTGTCCCGCCTCTGTTGACCCGTAAACCTGGTAGATGGGCACGCCCAAAAGGTCCTTCCATCGTTTGAACACCTCGACGGGCAGGACGTCGCCGCCGCAGTAGCAGTAGGCTAGGGAACTCAGGTTGTAGCGATCCCGGCGGTCGTTTTCCAGAATCATCCGGTACAGGGCCGGAACGCCCAGCATCCACCGCACTTTGTATCGCTGAATCGTCTCCAGGATGGCGTCCACCTGGGGAACGGGCATGAGGAGGACGCAGTTGCCCGTGTTGAGGCCGACGGCCATGCACAACCCCAGGGCCATGATGTGAAACAGGGGGTTGACCGCAATGTAAACGTCCCGCCCTTCCAACAGGCGATCTCCGGCCACGTCCTCCGTCACATCGTTCACGTAGGAGGTCATGCCGATGTGGTTGCCCGGCACTCCCTTTGGGAACCCTGTAGTGCCGCCCGTGTAAAGGACGTAAGAAAGGTCTTTCCACGGATTCATATCGGGAGACTTCCTCAAGGGAGCATGGTTGAGGAGGGACCTGAACAGGAGCACGCGATCGCTCCAATCCACCTTTCCCCCGGGCACCCGATCAAACAGGAAGCCCAGGAGGCGCTTCCAGGGCGGAACCAGGTCCGCCAGGTTCGTGACGATGGCGCGCTTCAGAGGAGTGGCGGCAAAGACCTCCTGCACGTAGCAGAAGTTGGTGTCCTGACAGATAATGGTCTCGGCGCCCGAGTCCTTGAGCATATACTCGATCTCGAAGGAGGTGTAGATGGGCGAGACCGGGACGATGGCGGCGCCCAGCTTCTGAACAGCCAGAAATGAGATGAGCCACTGGATGCAGTTGGCCGTGTAGATCATGACCCGGTCCCCTTTGCCTACGCCCAGGTCCGACAGGGAACCGGCGAACCGCTCGCTCAGATCTCTAAGCCTCCTGTAGGAAAAGGATGTTCCGAGGTAGACCACTGCAGGACGATTTGGATACCTCTCGCTCATGCGATCGAATCGCGTGAAGGTAAGTTCCTTTTCCAGTTCCTGTTCTGAAATTTTCATGGGCAGACCTGCTCCTGCTCGATGAACCTGTCCTGACGGCTGCTTAAGAAGTCATCCGTCCTGATAATCAAAGCACGGGATACCCGGTAAAAGTTTAGCTTTTTGGCAACACGTTAGCTCTATGAAACGATGAGAGGATCATGGCTCTCTTTTTTTTGCTCCAAAACTCCCAGGCATGGGGTTTTCAAAAAGCTCAAATGAATCCCTTCCCGACACGCCGGGCCGCCGGGAATGAGCTAATGGCCGTGGCGCGGCTTGTCATCCACGCCGAAGTAGGCGGAGCGGACATCCGGGTTTTCGAGCATCTCCTTTCGGGTTCCCTCCAGGACGGCCGTTCCGTTCTCGAGAATAAATGCGTAATCGACGATCGGAATAACGGGCCGGGCATACTGCTCTGTAACAATGATGGAGATGCCGGTCTGGTCCCGGATCACCCGCGTCGAACGTACGAGTATGGCCTGAATCAGGGGGCTGAGCCCCATCAGCGGCTCGTCCAGCAGGAGAAGCTTGGGCTGTGCCATGAGCGCCCGGCCGATGGCGAGCATCTGCTGCTCGCCCCCGCTCAGGAATCCGCCCAACCTCCCCTTCAGCTTTACCAGGGCGGGAAAGAGCTCGAAAACATACTCCAGCGTCTCCTTGGCCTGCGTGGAAGAGGCCAGGAACCCCCCGATTCGCAGGTTCTCCAGGACGCTGCTTTCACTGAATATGCGGCGGCGCTCGGGACAGAGCACGATGCCCAGGCGCGCCCGCTTGCTCGGTTTGAGAGAAGTGATATCCTTGCCCTGATACGTGACGCTCCCCAGCACCGTGATCCTCTCGCCGCCGGCCATTTCCTCCTTCTTTCGAATGTCCTCCATGATCCCAGAAAGGGTGTACATGAGGGTGGACTTGCCCGCGCTGTTTGCGCCGAACACCCCTACGATCTGCTTGTCTTCGCAGCGCAGATTCACGTTGTTCAGCGCGAGCATGTTTTCGTAGAAGACCATCACGTTCGCTGCCTCAAGCATAGGTCATGACCTCCTCCACCTCTTCGGACCCGAAATAGGCCTCCTTCACCTTCTCGTCCGACATGACCTCATCGGGGGTCCCTTCCATGAGTTTCTCCCCGAAGTTCAGGACCACGATGCGGCGGGCGACCCTGAACAGCTCCCTCAGGCGGTGCTCGATCATCACCACGGTGATCCCCTCCATCTGGATTCGCTCGATCAGGGGCAGCATGCTGGCGATCTCGCTCATGCTCAGGCCGGAGAACACCTCGTCGCACAGGATCACCTCGGGCTTGAGGGCCAGGCACCTGGCCAGCTCCAGCCGCTTGAGATACCCTGTGGGCAGCGCGGAAGCGAGCTTGTAGGGAACAAAGGATTCTCTCTCAAACCCGATCTCCTCGAGGATATCCACCCCGACCGTGTCCCGGTCTCCGAGCCGGCCTCCGCCCCGCCAACCCCCGGTCCGCCGGGCCCGGGGCGAAAAAAGAGGGATCACCAGATTCTTGTAGGCCGGAAGGCTGTAGTAGGGCCGCATGATCTGAAAGGTCCGCGTGACCCCCATGTCTGCAATCTTGTGCGGCGGCTTGCCCGTGATGTCCTGCCCGCGGAAGAAGATTCGACCCGAGGTCATTTTGATGAACCCGGTAATGCAATTTACCACAGTGGTCTTGCCCGAACCGTTGGGGCCGATAATCCCCAGCACCTCCCCCTCGCCCACCTCAAAGCTCACGCGGTTCAGGGCCAGAACCCCGCCAAAGGCCTTGGTCGCCTCCAACACCCTGAGAATGGGTTCCCCGTTCATACTTTCACCCACCTTTCGAACTGATGATACTTCCGCTGCCCGTAATTCATGATGCCCTCGCTCCGGTACACCACGAAGGCCATGAGGATGACGGAGTAGGCCACAATCCGCAAGGTCCCAAACTCTCGAAGGAGCTCGGAGATCGGGACCAGGATGAAACATCCCAGCACCGGGCCCACCAGGGTGCCGCCGCCGCCTATCACGGTGGCGGCAATGGGCAGGATGGAAAAATCCAGGGCAAACAGGGAAATCCCGCCCCACATGTAGATGTGCACGATGCAGGCGCCGGCCAAGCACCCCAGGAAAGCCGAGATGAAAACGCCCAGAGCCTTGAAAAGGGTAATGCTCATGCCCGAGGCCTTAACCGCCTGGTCGTTGTCCTTCACCGCCCGAAGGACAAGGCCCAGGTCGGTGTTGACGAGGCGGCGCAGTACGAAGAGGAACAGGAGCATGATCCCGATCACGAAGTATTCCTCCACCCAGGGGTTGGGGAAGCTCTCC
>JAWOJI010000228.1:0-7499 GCA_046481735.1 Desulfatiglandales bacterium
GGGACCCTCTTCCCATCTTCGAGAACTTTGCCTGCGCCGACGGCGATGATTTTGCCCTCCACAGGTTTCTCCTTGGCCGTGTCGGGGATGATGATGCCGCCCTTGGTCTTCTCCTCTTCCTTCATCCTCTCCACAATAACACGATCGTGCAACGGTCTTACTTTCATCTTACAATTCTCCTCCTTCTTAAAAGTAGCTTTTGAAAGAAACGAACGGACTGCAATGAATGGCTCCCCCCCTAGCGGGTGCGGGACAGTATTCCGGGAAACGTGAAAGACGGCACCCGGATTTACCACAAATGTCTTAATTGAAAATACTAACGATCAACCTCACTCTGTCAAGGCCAACAAAGGAAATTCCATCAAAAAATCTCAGGCCTGCCGCCGCCACTCGAGGGTCCTGCGAATCCCCTCCTCCAGAGACGTCTTCGGCGTCCACCCCAACAGGGTCTTCGCTTTTTCCACCACCAGGCAGCTCCGCTTCAGATCACCCGGCCTCGCCTCCTGCTTCAGGGGATCTGCCAGGGACTCGGGAAGATCGGGTTTGACCTTCCTGACGCCGTCGTAGATGGCTTTGAAAAGATCGAGCGTCTTGGTGCTCTTTCCCGTGCCGATATTGAAAAAATCGGCGCTCCCCCTGTCGAGGACCATGAGATTCGCGTTCACCACATCCCCCACGTAGCAGTAGTCCCGGTCCATTCCTTCCGGCTCTCCGGGGAAGTGATTCAGCGTGGAGGCCCGGCCGGCCAGAAGGTTGTTCATGAAGATGGCCACAACCCCGGCTTCCCCGTGGGGAATCTGTCGGGGACCGTACACGTTGGCATACCTGAGCACCGAGTATTCGAGCCCATGCTGGTGGCGGTAATAGGCGAGATAGTATTCGGAGCAGAGCTTCGCAACGGCATAAGGCGAAAGGGGCCGCGGCGGGTAGGCCTCGCTCGTGGGGTACTCGGTCGCTTCTCCGTAAATCGCGCCCCCTGAAGAGATGAAGATCACTTTTCTCACACGATGTTTCACCGCTTGCTCGAGCAGGTTCAGCAGGCCCTTGATGTTGATGTCCGCGTCGAGAAGCGGGTCCTCGACCGAGGCGGGGACGCTGATTTGCGCGGCGTGGTGGTTTATGATCTCCGGCTTTTCTTCGGCCATGATCTTTCCGATTTCTTCGGAGCGGACATCCACCTGGTAAAAGCGCGCCCTGGGGTTCACGTTGCCCGCCTTGCCTGTGAAGAGGTTGTCCACCACCACCACTTCGTGCCCTGCGTCGACGTACCCGTCCGCCACGTTCGAGCCGATGAATCCTGCGCCGCCCGTCACGAGGATCTTCATAGGTCTTTCCCTCCGGACAAAAGACTTTGCCGACTTACCATGCCGAAAACCTTCCGTCAAGGTTCATCTTTCGCTTTCCCTGTTGCAAAGGCGTGTTGAATCAAATAAATATATTTTTTTGTCCGTTGCCCCACTCACGGAGGTCTCAGGAAACCTTTGCAGCCGCCACAGTTCAGGAACATCCTCGATCAAATCGGCAACACCCCCCTCGTGCCCATCGCCAACCTCAGCTCCAACAGGAAGGTGGAGATCCTGGCCAAGCTGGAGTCCTTCAACCCCGGGGGATCCGTGAAGGACCGCCCCGCATTCTACATGATCGACGATGCGGAGAGGAAAGGCGAATTGACCCGGGAAAAGACCATCCTGGAAGCCACAAGCGGCAACACGGGCATCGGCCTCTCCATGGTTGCCGCGGTCAAGGGATACCGCATCCTGCTGGTCATGTCCGAAGCGGTGAGCGAGGAGAGGAAGAAAATCCTGAGGGCCATGGGCGCGGAGCTTTCCTTCACCCCCGCTCACATGGGAACGGACGGATCCATCGAGTACGTCTACAGCCTCGTCAGGGAACAACCCGGAAAATACTGGCTGGCCGACCAGTTCAACAACGACGCCAACTGGCTGGCCCATTATCATGGGACGGCCCCGGAGATCTGGGAGCAGACCCGGGGCAAACTGGACGCCGTGGTTGCTAGCATGGGGACCACCGGCACCCTGATGGGCCTTGCACGCAGGTTCAAGGAGCTGGACCCCCGGGTCCGGATCATCGGCGTCGAGCCTTACATGGGTCACAAAATCCAGGGCCTCAAGAACATGAAGGAGTCCTACCCCCCGGGAATTTTCGACCGCCGCCTCCCCGACAGGATCATCCATGTCGAGGACGAGGAGGCCTTTGAGACGGCCCGGCTCCTTGCCAGGAAGGAAGGGCTTCTCGTCGGCATGAGCGCCGGTGCGGCCATGGCCGTCGCCCTCAGGGTGGCCAGGGAAATGAACGAGGGCCGCATCGTCGTCATCCTGCCCGACGGCGGCGAGCGGTATCTGAGCACGACCCTGTTTGCAGACAGGAAGGCCGCAGGGCTCTCCCTCTACAACACCCTGACCCGGAGGAAGGAAGTTTTTGTCCCGATCCGCGAGAACCACGTCACCCTGTACAGTTGCGGCCCCACGCTCTGCCGCCTGGTCCACGTGGGCCACGCCCGGCAACTGGTCTTCTCCGATCTGCTCAGGCGGTACCTCGAGTACAAGGGATACGAAGTGAACCACGTGGTGAACCTGACGGACCTCGACGATCGAACCATCGAGGGGGCGGAAAAGGAAGGGGTCCCCCTGAAGGAGTTCACCGAAAGACACTACCGTGAATTCATCCGGGACCTCGACGCCCTCAGGGTCAGGAAAGCGAGCGCCTACCCGAGGGCGAGCGAGCACGTTCCCGAGATGATCGACCTGGCCGCCAAGCTCGTGGAAAAGGGCTATGCCTACGAGAAGTTCCGGTCCCTCTACTTCGACATCTCCAGGTTCAGGGACTACGGCAAGCTCTCAAGAGTGGACCTGGACAAGATGCGCCTCGGGAAGACCGTGGATCTGGAGCGCTACGAAAAAGGGAACCCCAGGGACTTCACCCTTCTGAAGCGCTCGACCTTGAGCGAGCTCAAAAAAGGCGTCTTCTTCCAGACCCAGTGGGGCAACGTGAGACCGAGCTGGCACCTGGAGTGCCCGGTCATGGCCCGGCGGCACTTCGGCGACACCCATGACATCCAGACAGGGGGGGTTGACCTCGTCTTCCCCCATCACGAGAACGCCCTTGCCATCAGCCGCGCGATCACCGGAAAGTCCCTCGCAAATTTCTGGATCCATCACGAGCTCGTGATGGTGGAAGGCAAGAAGCCCGTGGAAGGGAAGGAGGAGGAGCCCTACTCGATCAGGAACCTGCTCCAAAGGGGCTACACGGGCAGGGAGATCCGCTACTGGCTGATCAGCCACCACCACAACAAACCCCTCTCCTTTTCCTACCCGAAGCTGGACATGGCCAGGAGAACCCTCTCCAACCTGGACACCTTCGTCCAGAAGCTTCATTTCTGCTCCAGGGGAGCGCCCCAGGCCGACATGGATCAGTTGGTCTATGACCTGAAGCACAAGTTCGTGGAGGCCATGGACGACAACCTGAACATCGGCAGGGCCCTCGCCGCCCTCTTTGAATTCACCCGGCAGATCAACAGGAGGATGGACCGGGCCGGCCTTGCCGAAAGCGACAGGGAAAAGGCGCTGGAGGCCCTGAAAGGCGTCAATGCCGTTGTAGACGTGATGAACCTGACGCCCGCAGGCCGGGATCAGGAGGTGGAGGCCCTGGTCAGGAAGAGAGAGGATGCCAGGAGGCGGAAGGATTGGTCTGAAGCCGACCGCATCAGGGAGCGGCTCAGGGGCATGGGGATTGAAGTGACGGACGCCAGGGAAGGCGCCATGTGGCGCAGACGCCACGATCCCTGATCCCCCTAAATCCACCGTCTAATTCGGTTTCATCGAATTGAATCAAACGGTCGGGTAGGATTCCTGATCACCAGGAAGGCATCAGATGCAAGGCTTCCGATATCCCGAGGAATGAGGCGTACAGGCTGGTACGCCGCAGTGACGAGGGACGAGGGTAACGCAGCAGATGATGCCTTGATGGTGAATCAGGGCCCCCTTTTTCCCTTGACACACAAGCCCGGATCGCCGATACTCCGGCCCCAAAAAACGGACTTCCGGCGCCACCCGCTTCCGGGGCCGGGGAGTAAACATAGAAGTACGCCGCAGATGGACTTTTTACCGTGAAAATCCCCCCTGGCCCCCCTTTTTAAAAGGGGGAAAGATTTTGCGCAGATTCCTTAACCCTCCCCCTTTGGTAAAGGGGGATAGAGGGGGATTTTCATAAGTGGGGGTGGCCTGCACCAAGGTCATGAGCGTTTACGAAGCCGTCATGATTGACAGAGCCTTTATATTCTTGTAGGATTCCGGATGCTTTTCGATTGTTTTCCGCTCAAATCGATCCACGGCGGGAGCCCCGCGAGCGATCGGTTGAGCGACGCCGTTCAGCGGATCATATCTCCGACCACCAGGGTAGGATCCCCGGACAAGAAAGGACGACGATGAAAGAGGTGTCTTTTTCCACGTGGGGCGCTTGGACCCGTACCGCGGCCCCGGAGGACGCAAAGAATCTGCCGGTGAATTTCGCCCCGGACCGGGATGTCAAGGCCCTGATGGGATGGGATGGTGTCTTGGTGTGCGACACCGGGGTCAACATCGTGGACATGGCCCGCGCCTACGCCGAGCGCCTGAAGTTCGAGTCCTGCGGCCAATGCTTTCCCTGCCGCATGGGAAGCGAAGAGGTGAGCGCGATCCTGGACAGGATCTGTCTCGGCCGGGGCGACGAATCCGACCTGCCCAGGCTGGAGTTCCTGCTGGAACAGATCAAGGACACGGCCAAGTGCGACATCGGCCAGACCGCGCCGCGGCCGATTCTGGACGCCCTCAAGCATTTCCGGGACTCCTTCCTCCAGGCGATTTCAGAGAAGAAAGCTTCCCCCCGAGGGGAATATGTTTCCAGAGTCACCGCCCCCTGCACCAACGCCTGCCCTTCCCACCTCGACATTCCGGGCTACGTGGAAAAGATCCGCTTCGGCCGCTGGGACGAGTGCCTGGAAGTGGTCCGGCGGGACTGCCCCATGCCCGGCACCATCGGACGGGTCTGCGTGAGGCCCTGTGAGTTCAACTGCCGCCGCGCCCAGGTGGATCAGCCCATCGCCATCCGGGCCCTCAAGCGTTACGCGGCCGACGAGGAGCTCTTCCACGGCGCCGAACCGCCTCTCCCGGAGGCGGCGCCCAAAGAGGCCCGGATCGCCATCGTGGGGGCGGGGCCTGCCGGCTTGTCCTGCGCGTACTACCTGGGCATGAACGGATACCGTTCCACGATCTTCGAGGTTCTCGACGAACCCGGGGGAATGGCCGCAGTGGGGATTCCCGACTACCGCCTGCCCCGCGACGTGCTCCGCCGTGAGGCCTCACTCATCGAACGGCTCGGCTGCGAGATCCGCTACGGCGTCAACGTGGGCAAGGACGTGACGATCGACGACATGTTCAAGGAAGGGTACGCGGCCATGTTCGTGGGCGTAGGCGCCCACGAGTCCTCCAAGATGCGGTGCGAAGGGGAAGACGCCGGCTACCAGTGTTTCGTGACCGGGATCGAGGTCCTGAGGCAGGTGGCCCAGGGCAACCGCCCCCTGGAAGGCCGCAAGATCACGGTGATCGGCGGCGGCAACGTAGCCATGGACTGTGTGCGAACCGCGCTCAGAATAGGCTTCGAAGACGTCAACCTGATCTACCGGAGAACCGAGGCGGAGATGCCGGCGGACCCGGTGGAAATCGAAGAAGCCAAAGAGGAAGGGGTCAAGTTTCACTACCTCGTCCTGCCCGTCAAGATCCTGGCCAGGGACGGCCGGGTTTCCGGGATCGAGTGCATCCGCATGGAACTGGGGGAACCGGACAAATCGGGCCGCCGCCGGCCCATGCCCGTGGAGGGGTCCAACTTCGTGATCGAAACGGATGCCGTGGTTCCGGCCATCGGGCAGACCTGCGTGGTGGACTGCGTGCTCCCTGACGAATGCAGCATCAGCGACTGGAAGTCCATGAACGTGGACGAGTTGACCTTCGAATCCTCCAAGCCCGGGGTTTTTGGGGGAGGGGACTGCGTGACCGGTCCGGCGACGCTCATCGCCGCTCTCGCCGCCGGGAAAAAGGCGGCCGCCTACATCATGCAGTTCATCGAGGATGGGGCCTGCAGTGTCAGCGACCAGGACCTGATGGAAAAGATGATTTCGCAGCTCGGCGTGTTCAAATCAAAAGAGCCCGGGGCTTTTGCCGCCCAAACCAGGAAGCTCAAGCTGAAGACCGTGGCGCCCGAAGTCCGGATCAGGAGTTTTGACGAGGTCGAATCCGGCCCTTCCCCGGCCGAGGCACTCAGGGAGGCGAACCGCTGCCTGCGATGCTATCGCATCGCCATGGTCGCCGTGTGACACAGAGCGTGAGGGAGACGGAAATGGAATGGAAGATGAGCATCAACCGCAGGGAGGTGACCTTCGAGCCGGGACGGTCGATCCTGGAAGTGGCATCGGCAAACGGGATCCGCATTCCCACCCTTTGCCGCCTAAGGGACACGAACCCCACAGGCGTCTGCCGGATCTGCGTTGTCGAGGTCGAAGGCCATGACCGGCTCTTGCCCTCCTGCGCGACACCTGCGGCCGACGGCATGGTGATCCTGACGGACAGCCCCAGGGTGCGGGATGCGCGAAAGGCGATCCTCGAAATGCTGCTGGCTTCCGGCCAGCACAACTGCTTCGTCACGGAGCTGGATGCGGACAAGTGGACCGATTACCAGCTCGACGCCATGGGAAGGCCCTGGCATCATGTCATCTGCTCGGCCTGGGGGCACTGTCTTCTCCAGGACCTGGTCGTGGAATACGGCGTCCGCACGGAATTCATCCAGCCCAAGGACTGCAAGGACGTGCCCCTGGACGATCAGCAGCCCCTCATCGTGCGGGATTTCACCCGGTGCATTCAGTGCGGCCGTTGTGTTGCAGCCTGCAATGAAGTCCAGATCAACCTGGCCATCCCCTACCCTTACGGAAGGCGGGAGGAAAGGCCCCAGCCTGAAGGCTGGTACCCTCTTGCCGACTACGGGAGGTGCACCCACTGCGGCGAGTGCGTCCAGGCGTGCCCCGTCGGCGCCCTCTTTGAAAAGAGAAGCTTCGGGCTGGCCCTGGAAAAGGAATTGCACAAGGTCATGACCACCTGCACTTACTGCGGGGTCGGGTGCCAGCTTTGGCTCCACATCAAGGACGGGAAGATCATCAAGGTGACAGGGGTGGAAAACGGCGTGCCGAACCGCGGCCGCCTGTGCGTGAAGGGACGCTTCGGGTTCGAGTTCGTCCACTCCGCGGAGCGCCTCACCCGTCCCCTCATCAAGGAGGGGGGAACGTTCCGGGAGGCCTCGTGGGACGAAGCCCTGGACCTGGTGGCCCGGCGGTTCACGGAAATCAAGGAGGCTCACGGCCCGGACAGCCTCGCCGGGCTCAGTTCGGCCCGGGTCACCAACGAAGAAAATTACCTGATGCAGAAACTCATCCGCACGGGGTTCGGCTCCAACAA
>JAWOJI010000346.1:0-3038 GCA_046481735.1 Desulfatiglandales bacterium
GGCTCGGGTTGATCGAATTCACGATAGCAGGCAACAGGATGGTGGAACGCTGTCGGACCTATCTGCAGGATCATGGCCTCCGCATCGACTTCCAGGGCAAGAAGCGGCCCTACGATCTGGTGGTTACCTGCTCGGACGTTTACATCCAGAAGAACATTCGAGACAGCAGGATCGTACTGGTTCAGGAAGGAATTATCGATCCGGAATCCATTATGTTCCATCTCGTCAAACGGTTCCGATTTCTTCCTCACTGGATGGCGGACACAGCGATGACCGGTCTCAGCGATGGATACCGTTTTTTCTGTGTTGCCAGTGCTGGATATCGCGATTTCTTCATCCAAAGAGGTGCGCGTCCCGAGAAGATCGTCGTTACGGGGATACCCAATTTCGACAACTGCCGGCAATATTGCACAAACGACTTTCCCTACAGGCACTACGTGCTGGCCTGCACGTCGAACCTCAGGGAGCTGTTCCGGCGTGAGGACCGCCCGGCCTTCATCCGCAGGGCGGTGGCGATCGCCGGGAACCGGCGGCTTATCTTTAAGCTGCACCCGAATGAAAATATCGAGCGCGCCATACGTGAAATAAAAGCGCAGGCGCCGGGAGCCATGGTGTTGGCGACTGGAAGTGCGGAAGAAATGATTGCTAACTGCGATGTCCTGATTACGCGGTTTTCGTCGACTGCCTTCGTCGGCGTTGCGCTCGGCAAGGATACCTACTCGGACGTCGATATGGACACATTGCGGCGCCTTATGCCTCTTCAGAACGACTCGGCGGCTTTGAATATCGCCAATGTCTGCCGCCGGGTTCTTGAAAAGGGAGAAAATGACAATTGAAGGCCTTGGTCACAGGAGCGACAGGGTTTATCGGCAGCCACCTGGTGGAAGCCCTGGTGCAACGAGGGGTCCAGGTCAGATGCCTCGTACGGGATATGCGGCGCTTGGGATGGGTGAAGGACCTCCCTGTTGAGTTTGTGGTCGGAAATTGCCAGGAGAAGCGTTCTCTCAAACAGGCTGTGCAGGATATCGATCAGGTTTTTCATCTGGCAGGTGCGATAACGGCCATCAAGGAAAAAACGTATTTCGAAGTCAATGGACTGGGTACGGAGAACCTCGTTCAGGCCTGCCTCGAAAACAATACCCGCCTCAAAAAGTTTATCTATCTTTCGAGCCAGGCAGCTGCAGGTCCGGGTCGAAATGGAGGACAGAAAAGTGAATCGGACCCTTGTGAACCGGTCTCCCCCTACGGGAAAAGCAAATTGTTGGGGGAAGAATTGGCCCTGTCCCATTCCCATGAGCTGCCTCTGGTCATCCTGAGGCCCTGTGCCGTCTATGGCCCCAGGGATAAAGGCTTTTACACGCTTTTCAAATGCCTCTCCAGGCGCATCAAGCCTTGTCTCTCCGACCACGATCAATTTATCAGCATGTGCTATGTGCAGGATCTTGTCCATGCGATCCTCCTGGCGGCCGAGGCCCATACAGCCAACGGGGAAATATTTTTTCTGTCAGATGGTTATGACTACCGGATGGAGGAAATAAAAGACACCTTTGCGCAAGCGATGAAGGTAAGCGCACGGCCGCTCCGCCTTCCCAATCGGGTGCTTTTCGGTCTGGCTTTTTTTGCAGAATGTTGCGCCCGATTCACCGGCAAGCCTTCGATCCTGAGCAGAGGCAAGGTAGGGGAAATGACCTGTAAGAATTGGCTTTGTGACACCACCAAAGCCAAGACTTTATTGGGTTTTAAGCCTCGGATCGCTCTTGCCCGCGGAGCTGAATTAACCGTCGCCTGGTACAAAAAAGAAAATTGGCTATAGCAATGAGACCTTTCAAAAGAGCAAACATGGCCGGCATTGAGATCATCACTGTAGAAAGAAATCGGGAACTCAAGGACTTCATTGACCTGCCCTGGAAAATTTATGCCGGGTATCCCAAATGGGTACCTCCCCTCAAAAAAGAGCTCCGCCGGATGCTGGACCCCGACATACACCCGTTCTGGGAGTTTTCCGAGCGTATCCTCCTGCTGGCCCGACGCGGCGCGGAGACGGTTGGCAGAATCGCGGGAATCATTGATCGCCATCATAACGATCTGCACGGCGAACGGATGGGTATATGGGGATTCTTTGAATGTGCGGACGACCCGGAGGCGGCCGCAGCGCTCTTCTCTTCCGTGGAGACCTGGGCTGGCCGCAAGGGGATGACCTTCTTGAGAGGCCCTCTCAACCCATCGGTCAATTACGAGGTGGGGTTGCTTATTGACGGGTTTGAGCATCCCCCTGCCTTGATGATGCCTTACAATCCGCCTTATTATCTGAGTCTGGTCGAATCGTGCGGTTTTACCAAAGAAAAGGATCTATTGGCCTTCCTGATCGATGCGCCCTACCAATTGCCTGAGTGGATGAATCGGCTTACGGAACGGATGGCTCAAAAAAAAGGGATTCACATCCGGGGTTTTCGGCTAAAGGATCCGGACCCTGAATTTGCCTTGGTCAGGGAGATATACAACGACTGCTGGTCCGACAATTGGGGGTACGTGCCCATGACCGATCATGAAATGTTGGAGGCCGGAAACAGCATGGCAAAAATTGCGGATCCAGACCTGGCCTTCTTCATCTATTTTGAGGATGAACCGGCAGGGGTGTGCGTGATTTTGCCCGATATCAATCCTTTGCTCAAACGTCTCAACGGGCGCATCGGCCTGTCGGGGTTGCTGAAGGTCCTCCTGTATCGGCGGGAGATCACCGGGTTGCGGTGTCTGCTCTTCGGAATCAAGGAGAAGTATCGGCAAATGGGGCTGCCCCTGCTGGCCTTCCGCTATCTCTACGAGGTGGTGAGAAAGAAACAAAAATATCGCTATCTGGAAATGGGCTGGACCCTGGCGGACAACGAATCGGTCAACTTCCTGATTGAAGAGGCCGGCGCGAGAATACACAAAAAATATAGTATATTCAGAAAGGCTTTGTAATGCCAGACAGGCAACGTTAGGGAAACGTTCACCGGCACTGAATTGAGCGAGGAAACGACATGATTCTCAACGCCCGG
>JAWOJI010000043.1:0-14967 GCA_046481735.1 Desulfatiglandales bacterium
GCAATCTGGCGTTGATCCTTGGTAAAGTCCTCGGGAGTAAAGACCTCCTCCGGCAGTCCGTCGACGATCAGGAACTCTCCACCCTTAAATAGTTTTTCCTTACCCATGGTATCACTCCTTCTGCGGTTAGTGGTCTTCTCTTTCCAGGATGGCCGCTGCCCCCATGCCGAAACCGATGCACATGGACACAAGGCCCCAGCGCACCCTCCGTTCGGCCATCTCGTAAACGAGTTGGGTGGTGAGCTTGGCGCCCGTGCATCCGAGAGGGTGACCCAGAGCAATGGCCCCGCCATTGACATTGGTGATCTCTTGGTTGATGCCGAGCTGGTTGATGCAATAGATAGCCTGGGCTGCAAAGGCCTCGTTCAATTCAATGAGATCGATCTGATCGATGGTCATGCCGGCCAGCTTGAGAATCTTTGGAATGACCACTGCGGGTCCTACGCCCATGTATTCGGGCTCGCACCCTTCTACTGCATGGTACCTGAAGGTGGCCATAGGTTTAAGACCGAGCTCCCGTGCCTTCTCCTTGGACATGAGCACCACGCCCGCTGCGCCGTCGCTGGTCTGGGATGAGTTCCCCGCGGTTACGGAGCCTTTGGGCTTAAAAGCGGGACGAAGGATCCCCAAGGTTTCCTTTGTGGTTCCGGGCCGCACTCCCTCGTCGGCATCGAAGATCTTTTCGTCAAAGGCGAAGCGGCCGTTGGGAAGCTGCTTCTGCACCTTCAGCGTAAGAGGGACGATCTGGCTCTTGAATCGGCCTGTTTTTTGAGCCGCCTCGGCTTTTTGCTGGCTTCTCGCCCCGAATTCATCCTGCTCTTCCCGGCTGATATTGTACCGGTCCGCCACGTTTTCCGCGGTGAGGCCCATGCCGGTAAAGCCCCCGGGCCTGACATCCACAAGGGCCGGGTTGGGATAGAGCATGCTGCCTCCCATGGGGATCTGGCTCATACTTTCCACGCCGCCGGCGATTACCACCTCCGAATACCCGCACATGATCTTTTCCGCACCGATCGCGATTGCCTGGAGACCCGAAGAGCAAAAACGGTTGACGGTCATCCCCGGAATCCTGTCAGGCCAGTGCATGGACATGACCAGAACGCGGCCCAGGTTGAGGCCCTGGGTGGCTTCGGGAAAGGTGCAGCCGATAATTACGTCGTCGATAAGATTGGGATCGAGATTGCCCGCCCTTTTTACGAGTTCACCCAGGACGGTGGTCCCCATCTGTTCCGGACGGGTATTCTTGAGCGCCCCCCTGGGAGCGCGACCGACCGCTGTCCTGCAGGCTGCAACGATCACGGCTTCTTTCATGTTCATCCCTCCCTTTTGTCGCCCCTGACGTCTCGGGCGAGACGGCACGGAGCGCATGAGTGGTCATTAATTTCTCAACGGCTTTCCCGTGGTGAGCATGTGCTGAATTCGAGCCTGGGTTTTTGGATCCCCCGCAAGACTGCAGAACGCCTCCCTTTCGAGATCCAGGAGATACTGTTCGCTCACCTTCGTGTCCGCATGGAGTCTTCCGCCGCAGAGCACGTAGGCAACCTTTTCGGACACGGTCACATCATGGTCCGTGGCATAACCCTGCTGGTTCAGGGTCCATATGGCCATCTTCAAGAGGGCAAAGGTGTTCTCTCCGGCCACCCGGATCTCCTCCACAGGTCTGGGAGGCGTGTACCCTTCCAAGTTCAAGGCCAGCACCGTTTTCTTCGCATCCTGAATCAGGAAATCCCGGTTCACGGTCATCTTGTCCGTGGGTCTCAGGTAGCCGAGCTTTACCGCCTCGGGGCCCGAGGTGGCCACTTTTGCAAGGGCGATGGTTTCAAAAGCCCTTGCCACAAAGGGGACCAGTTCGATCTGTTTCGGGTACACCCCGCCCGGCTGCACTTCGAAGAGGTGCTCCGTGTTTCGGATGATCATTTCCTTGGAACCCCCGCCGGCCGGAATCAAACCCACACCTACTTCCACGAGCCCCATGTAGGTTTCAGCCGCAAACCGGACTCGATCCGAGTTGAGGCATATTTCACACCCTCCGCCGAGAGCGAGACCCGCCGGTGCGGCCACCACGGGCTTGTCGAGGTACTTGAGTGTCTTGAGACTGTCCTGGAAGGTCTTGACCATCCACTCCAGTTCGTCCCACTCCTCTTCCTGAGCTGTAAAAAGAATCATGGGTAGATTGGCGCCTGCCGAGAAGTTGTCTCCATGGTTGGCAATGACAAGACCCTCGAACTGCTCGCTCACGATGTTCGCGGCTTTGAAGATCATGCTCACAATGTCTTCGCCCATGGCATTCATCTTGGTGTGGAATTCAAGACAGGCCACGCCGTCGCCGAGATCGACGAGAGAGGCGCCCTTGTTTCCTGCCACAAGCTTGTTCCTGTCCTTGAGGGAAGGAAGAAGGATGATCCCCGCTTTGACGGGAACCGGCTTGTAATCTTTGGAAGCAACATCATAGAAGTGCTGAACACCGAGTTCCCGCTTGTAAAAGGAGGTTTTTCCGTTCTTCAGCATCTCCACTACCCAGGCCGGGATTTGGTATCCGGCCATTTTCATCTTTTCCACCGACTTGGGAACTCCGAGGGCATCCCAGGCTTCAAAGGGTCCCATCCGCCGGGCAAACCCCCACTTCATGGCATTGTCCACATTGACGATGTCATCGGCGATTTCAGGAATCCGGTTGGCGGCGTAGATCAAAGTTTCAGAAAGAGTTCGGAAGGTGAACTGGCCGGCCAGATCCTCTGCAAAGAAAAGGGACTTGATCTTTCCTGCCGTGCCTGAGACATTTTTTGCTGCTTCCAGGGAGGCAAACTTCCCCTTTTGCTGTTGCTTGTACTCCAGGGTTTTGTAGTCAATGGAAAGGATGGCCTTCCCGCCTTCACCATCCTTTGTCTTTTTGTAAAACCCTTGCTTGGACTTTTCCCCGAGAAGTTTCTTGGCGACCATCTGGTTGATAAAATCAGGGACCTTGAACATATCCCGTTTCTCGTCGCCGACGGCGCCGTCGTAAACGTTGCTCGCTACGTGCACCAGCGTGTCTACTCCGACCAGGTCCGAGGTCCTGAAGGTGGCGCTCTTGGGATTGCCCACCACCGGACCGGTCAATTCATCCACCGTCTCAATGGTGATTCCCAGGTCCATCATGTTCCGGATGACCGAAAGCAGGCTGAAGATGCCGATGCGGTTGGCCACGAAATTTGGTGTGTCCTTTGCGTAGACGATTCCTTTTCCGAGCACCCTTTCGCAGAAATCGGCGAGAGTCTCTACGACTTCCGGCAGGGTCTCGGAAACCGGCACGATTTCCAGGAGCTTCATGTAGCGAGGAGGGTTGAAGAAGTGGGTGATGGCGAAATGCTTGCGGAAGTTTTCCGACCGGCCTTCCACCATGGCTTTTCCGGGGATGCCTGAGGTGTTGGACGTGATGATGGTTCCCGGGGCCAGGACGGAATCAATCTTTTCGAAAACGATCTTCTTGATGTCCAGCCTTTCCACCACCACTTCAATAATCCAATCCACCTCTTTGAGACGCCCCAAATCGTCCTCCAGATTGCCGGTGCGTATGAGTTTTGAATTCTCCTGAACGTAGAAGGAGGCCGGCTTGGATTTCAGAGCGGTCAGGACGCCCGTCTCGGCGAGTTTGTCCCTGAATTTCCTGCTTTCCGGGGTGAGTCCTTTCTTCTTGTCCTCCTCGGCCATTTGCGGGGGAACAATGTCGAGAAGGAGCGTCTCGATGCCCACATTTGCCAGCTGAGCGGCAATGGTCGCTCCCATTACGCCTGCGCCTACCACTCCTGCTTTCTTAATTGTCTTGTGCATGAGAGACCTCCTTGAGGGAGTTTTGGGGGTTCAATTTGATCGCAACCTTGGATTTGAATGGAAATTGATTGTCAAAGTTAACGTAGCCTTTTGAAATTATTTTTGATTTGAGGTGATAATGAATGAATAATCATTCATTTTTCCCATCAATAGCAAAGTTATTTTTTTTAGTCAAGCAAAAATGTTCGTGGGCCGGGCGAGTTGCGCCGTTGCTATGCCATGGACCCACCGTCCACCGTAATGATCTCTCCGGTAATGAAGTCGGAAAGGCTGGATGCGAGATACAACACCGCCCCCACCACGTCAGATGTTTCGGCGATTCGACCGAAGGGGATCGTGGCGGTGATCTCTTTCAAGAGGCTCTCGTTGCTCCAAAAAGGCTGACTGAACTGGGTTCTCACCACACAAGGCGCCACGGCGTTGACATTGATCCGATCAGGAGCCAATTCGACGGCAAGGACCTTTGTGAGCATTTCAAGCCCGGCTTTCGCCACGCAGTAGATCCCCATACCCCGTGCCGCCTTTCGGGCTGCGATAGAGGAAATATTGACGATTTTCCCCCCCGCGGCTTTCTTCAAAAGTGGATAGGCTCGGGATGAAAAGAGAAAGGCGCTTTTCAGGTTGGTCTCCATGAGCTTGTCCCAAAGCCCGGCATCCGCTTCGGCTACGGAGGGGGTGAGAATGTTGGTGCCGACATTGTTCACGAGGATGTCGAGCTTACCATGCCTTTTTTCAATCGCCTGGAGCAGGGCTGAAACTTGATCTGCTTTTCCCGCATGGGCCTGCCGCGCCATAACATCAAACCCCGCTTTTTTCAGTTCCTCGGCAGTGCCTTCGAGACTCTCCTGCTTGCGGCCGCAAATGACCAACTGGGCGCCCTTTTCGGCCATGGCAAAGGCAATAGCTTTTCCAAGCCCGCGACTTCCGCCGGTGACAAGCGCAATTTTTCCTGCGAGATCCATTTCCCAAGTACCCATGTGAAACCCTCCTTTCACGTTCGGTTTGCCTCTTCGCGATGCTTGCCTCCCTGCCAGTCTATTGGCCGGCTCACGGTGAGTCAACAGGTTATGCCAACCCTGCCTCACTAAAGAAGTTGCCTTTTGCCGACGAAAAATCCAATATGGAGTCCTTGTTTGGGATCTTATCGCAGGGGGAGGACTATGAGGTTTGTGATTATCGGCGCCGATGCGGCGGGCATGAGCGCTGCGAGCCGGGCCAAAAGAAACCGTACAGACCTGGAGGTCATTGTTTTTGAGCAGGGCCGGGATGTTTCCTATAGCGCCTGAGGAATTCCTTACAACGTTGCGGACGCAACGAGGGACATGGAAGACCTTGTGGTCAGGCAGGCTCGGGTGTTCAGAGAAAAGCAGGGCATAGATTTGAGGACAGGGCACCGGGTAGAAGCGGTTGATCCCGCAGGACGGGCAGTAATGGGGACGACGCTACAGGGGGAGAGGTTTGAGTTCTCCTATGACAAGCTTCTGATTGCGACCGGTGCGAAGGCGAACACTCCCGATCTCCCAGGGGTTGACGGTCCCGGGATTTTTACGTCGAAGAGCCTCGAGGACGGCCGAAAAATCAAACGGCACATTGACGAGGCGCCTGTAAAAAAAGCGGTTGTGGTCGGCATGGGCTACATTGCCATGGAAGTTTGCGAGGCCTTGCGCTCAAGGGGAATTGAAGTCGCTATGGTGAAGCCCGGCCCTGTCTTCATCCCTTGGATGAACCGGGACTTGGCCGATGCGGTGCGGCGGGAAATAGAGGCCAATGAGGTGGAGGTCTACCCAGGAACTGAAATCAAGGGAATCGAAAAGGGAAAAGAAGGCCTCAGCGTGGTTTGTTCAGGGATGGAGATCGAAGCCCAGATGGTCATCCTGGGCGTGGGGGTCAGCCCTTGCAGTGAACTCGCGTCCCGGGCAGGACTCGCTCTCGGCCCCAATCAATCCGTGGCCGTGGACCGATTTCTGATGACCTCGGACAAAAATATCTTTGCCGCCGGGGACTGTGCGGATGCCTACCATGTGGTAACAGGGAAGAAAACGTGGATTCCCTTGGCCCTCCGCGCCAACAGATCGGGCTGGGCCGCTGCGGACAACGTGATCGGGGATAAGGTGGAGGTTCAGGGTGTTGCGGGGACGGCTGTGTTCAAAGTTTTCGAGATGCAGGTCGCCCGCACCGGTCTCAGCGTAGAAGAAGCGGAGAATTTCGGCTTCGATCCTGCCGAAGCGATGATTCGGACCAGGAGCCGTGCCCATGCCCATCCCGGTGCAAGCGACATCTGGGCCCAAATTGTTGGAGACAAAAAGACAGGCAGGCTCCTTGGTGCTCAAATGGTCGGAAAAGAGGGGGCGGCCCACAGGATCAATGCTGCAGCCGTGGCGCTTCACGCCGGGATGACCGTGGAGGCCTTCAGCCAATCCGACCTGGCCTACGCGCCGCCCTTCGGTCCTACCTGGGATCCACTGCTTACAGCGGCAAACCAGGTCTTGAAGGCGATGTAGGGTGCCGGAGCCATTGGATCTGAAGGGGGGTGACTGTTTTTGCCGTGCCTCAAAGGGATTCGGGGAATGATCGAGTGGCTGAGGCATGTGGACTGGATTGGAGAATGTACCCTGCATCCCGGAGCCTGAGGGGGATGAAGAAGTTGCCCGGGTTTCAAAATGAGTTGACCTTTTTGGGGGAATTGATAAAGTTTTGCTTCTGATTGAAATGATCGGGAAAATCGATTTTGGAGTTTCTGTGAGGCAGTCAAGTTCACAATGGTAAAGAGTGGGAGAGGAGAGTAGTGAAATGAAGAAGCTCATAAAGAGGCTGATTGTGGCTGCGGCGATTTGCTGCTTTGTCGGGAGCGTCCCGGTGTCGGCCCAGACCAGGGAGGACGCGGATATCATCGTGGACAAGGCGCGAATCGTTCTGGAAGAGATGATGCGAAGCCAGGACAGCGCGCCTCCGACGGATCTCATAAGAGATTGTGCTGGAATTGCCATCATCCCGGGGTATTTCAAGGCGGGTTTTATTGCAGGGGGAGCGTACGGAAAGGGGGTTGTTCTTGCCCGCCGTGACAATACGTGGAGCGGCCCCGCTTTTGTGTACATAGGCGCCGGCAGTGTGGGTATTCAGATCGGCGTCCAAATGACCGATCTTCTCCTTGTGGTCATCGGGGAGAGGACCATGCAGGCCTTTCTCAAATCCAGGTTCAAACTGGGCGCCGACGCCGCAATCGCAGCGGGCCCTTACGGCGCTCAAGTGACGGCAGCATCGGAGATTCTTTTGAGAGGAGGAATCTTCTCATACTCGAGAGCCAAGGGTCTTTTTGCCGGCGTCTCCCTGGAGGGGGCCGGCATGGGAACGGATTTCGGGTTGAACAGGGCTTACTATCAGACCACATCCGATCCCGAGCAGATTCTTTTTGGCGATGTGGGAGTCCCCCTGTCTGGAAAAGATCTGATTCGCTCCCTTGAGCAGATCAGACAATGAGATGCGCAAGCACGGCGGGCTGACATCCGTCCTTTGTCCCGACTCCTGCCATTTCTTTTGCACGCCGGAACGTCGTTCCCCATTCTTTCGATCAACCGGAAATCGAAGACATAGGGAAGACATAGGTGTGTAATTGCTTTCCAACAACTGGAAACCCGCTTCTCTCTTCATCGCTCTCTGTTCCACGACGAACCCAGACTGATCACCCTCCATCCCTGCCTAACATGCCGAAATCGATTGCAAAAAAATAAGGCTTGGGGTGGTGGCAGAGGATTTGCAGACCATTCCCTCACGACGCATCCAAGGTGTATCCGGCCTGCACCTGGATGCTGAACCCGCAGAACGATTCAAATCGGAGTAATGACTTTGTCCAAAAGATGCTATGACATCGATAGGCGATCCGGCGCAGACAGGCGGAAGGCCCACAAGTTGGAGTATTTCCTGACAGGCGGTTCTGAACGGCGGACCTTCAACGAACGGCGCTCCGATCAGGAACGACGGGCAGGCTGGGTCAAGGTGGGCGATTGGTGCAGCGTCCGACTCGAAAGCTTGCAAACGGGCAGGGGGCGTCGAAGGATGTGAGGGCCCGATCGAGGGAAAGAATGTGGGGGCGAGAAACCCTGGTGCGTTTCTGTGAGCTTCAAGAGGGGTTGAATCGATTGGGAGATGGGAACCTATAAAGCCATCGCAGAATTCTCACACCGAGGCAAACCTCTTTCCGAGCTCCTGGAAGGGCACCGGAAGTGGTTGCGGGGAGAGGCCGGCGAGCGGGCGGATCTAAAGGGCGCCAACCTGATCGGGGCCGACCTGCGCAACCTTTACCTGATCGGCGCGGATCTGAGCAGGGCCATTCTGATCGGGGCCGATCTGCGAAAAACAAGTCTCGTGGGCGCAAGGCTCAGGAATGCTTGCCTCATCGGCGTCAACCTCTCCAATGCAGATCTCGTAGGGGCAAACCTAGAAGGCGCGCTTCTGCGGGACGCCAATCTGATTGGCGCGGATCTCAGGGGGGCTAATCTCACGGGGTGCGTTCTCCTAAGAACCGCACTGAGAGGCGCCAAGCTCTCGGATGCAGTTCTGAGGGAGGCCACGCTACAGGAATCCAACTTGGTCGGCGCCGACTTCAAAAAGGCGGACTTGAGGAAAGCCGGCATGCATCGGGCCAACCTAGTTGGTGCATGCCTGAGCCAGGCCGATATGCAGGGCGCGTATCTGGAAGACGCGACTCTGAACGGGGCGGATCTGAGCAGGGCCGACCTGAGGAAAGCCGACCTGAAAGAAGCAAATCTGGTGGGGGTCGACCTCACGGAGGGAAACCTTGAAAATACCAACCTTCACAATGCCGATCTGAGCGATTCTGACTTACGATCCACTGTCTTGCTCGGGGCGGATTTCAGCCTTGCGCGTCTCAGCGGGACGTGCCTGGACGATGCAACCACCAAAGGGTGGAATATCCGGGGCGCTATTTGCACTCACCTTGTGAGCGGCAGGGAAAGGGAAGAGGTCCTCCGCTTCGATCCGGGGGAATTCGAAGAAATCTACACTGCTTCCGACAGGCTCCTTGAGATGATCCTGAATGTCCCCTTTTCAAGTGCAGCCGCACATGCAGCAGGCTTGATCGGCGCTGCGGTCAACCGGAAGTTGGGTTTCCGGGCGATTGAGCTCAGAGCGGTGGCGGCGCTGTCAAGGGAGGATACGGTATTCAAGTATATCATTTCCGGGCGCGGTTTCGATGCCACAAGCAGAAAAGCCTTTGAAGGGAAACTCCGGGAAGCGCTGGACGACTATTTTCAAGGGCGCCCGATGCCGAGGTACGACGACGAGTCGGTGGAGGGCGGGTCAGCAGAGGGGGGCGAAGGGGACAGGGATCCTCGATCAACGCTCGCAAGAGACATCCGGGAAATGGTGCAATCCATATTCAAGTAGAGTCGGGCCCATGGGACCGGCCCAATCGGGAGGCGCCGGCGCCAAGCATGGAGAGGGTGATGGAATGAAGCTCCCTGCAAATTTCCCCGATCCTTCGGTACTTTTCAAATATTGCCTCCTTGATCATGAGCGGGTTGATTTGCCAGGGAATATCGAACATGCGTCCAGCGGCGCCGAAGTCGATGACACCACCGATTGCGCTGTCAAGCATGTCTCCCAGGTACAGAAAATCCTTTCTCACCGGATTGGATTGAAAGAATTCGTTCATGGCCTTTTCCAAAAGACCTCCCTTGATTCCCCATGTGTCCCCCAGAAAATCCGGTTCAAAACATATCATCAGCACTTTTGTCTCGTAGGTTGAAATCGCTTCCAATCCTTTCAGTGAAACAACATGGGTCCCCATGGCGGAGTTGATCGACTGGGTGACGCATTTCGCCAGGCAGGCCGTGGCGGCGCCCAGGGGAATGGATAGCGCAAATTCCAAGATCTTCTCAGGGTGCAGGCATGTTTTTTCAAACTCGCCGGGCTTCAGCGAAACAGTCGTCCCGGCTTCAGAAAGAAGCATCCTGGAGCAGGTGGTTCGCCTGATACCCCATCCGACAACCTCTGCACCGTCAAGGCAGGCTCCGTTCAGGTCCGCGCCGGTCAAGTCGGCTCGGGTAAGCCTGGAGCGTATCAGGCGAGAATCGCCCAGCCTGGACTCTCTGAGATCGGCGCCGTCAAGGTTTGCGCCGGAAAGATCCGCACCCAGGAGGTGTGCGCCAAAGAGTCTGGTTTTGGAAAGGTCGCCTTCCGTGAGATCAGCGCCGCTGAGAAGGGCGCCGCCCAGCTCGGCGTCTGTGAGGTCTGCGCCCCTGAAATCGGCTAGGACGAGTTTCGCTTCGGCCAAAGTGGCTTGTCGCAAGTTTGCATGCCGTAGGACGGCCCGGGTCAGGCCGGCCTTGCTGAGATCGGCCCGCAGGAGATTCGCCTCCGTGAAATCCGCTTCAGTGGCCATAACCCCATGCAGGTAGGCAGATCCCAGGTTTGCTGCGATCAGCCTGGTTCGAATCAGGCTCGCCTGATCGAGGCGGGCTCCCCGCAGATCAGCGCCGCGCAAGTCCGCGTTGTTGAGACAGGCCCGATCCAGAAACGCCTCCCGGAGGTCCGCGCCCACCAAATTCACGCCTTTCATGTCGGTGCTTCGCAGGTCGGACCGACGCAAATCGGCTCTTTTCCCTCCTCTTCCCCCAAGCCATTGCTTGTGCTTTTCAAGCACGTCCTTAAGAGACTCCTCTCCGTGTGGGAATACTTCCGCCGTTTCGTGCAGCGACATAAAGAGCTTCCTTGCGAAAATATGGGGATGTGCTTTCCTATCACATGCCTGGAAAAAGGTCCATGCCCATAGTTCCTTCCCGGGAGTTTTCCGTGTTGCCACGGTTTCGGCAATGCGTTACCTTGATGCATATTTTGGTAATGCGGGGTACTTCCAGGGGGTCGCTATGGACAAAGTGAATGCGGAGGTGGTCGTCTGCGGGGCAGGGATTGCCGGCGTATCGGCAGCCTATCATCTGGCGGTCAAGGAGGGCGTACGGAATGTCCTCCTTGTGGATGAGCGATCGCCCCTCACCCTCACCAGTGACAAGTCCACGGAAGCTTACAGGAACTGGTGGCCGGGTCCCGGCGACACCATGGTGCGCTTCATGAACCGCAGCATCGACCTGCTGGAAGAGCTTGCGGCTGAATGCGGAAACTGCTTTCGCATGAATCGGCGAGGGTACGTGTTCCTCACGGCAAGGCCGGATCAATCCGCATTGATGGAGCGCTTCGGGCAAGAAGTATCCGGGCTTGGCGCAGGAGCGCTGCGGTGTCACCGGGGCCTGCCGGATGATCCCGTTTACCCGCAGAGAAAGGGCAACGGGTTTGCTCCAGGTCTGGATGGTGCAGACCTGGTGTTTTCTCCTGAGAGGATCCTGGGGGAATACCCCTTCCTTGCGGGCGAGGTTGTGGCCATGCTTCACGCGAGGCGTTGTGGCTGGCTGAGCGCCCAGCAACTGGGGATGCACTTGCTGGACAAGGCAAAAGCCGGGGGTGCGAGGTTTTTGATGGGGCGCGTCACCGGCACAAGGGTCGACCGGGGCAGGATTCACGAAATCCGGGTGGAAACCCCGAGCGGGTCCGTGCGTATTTGTACAAGGCGTTTCGTAATTGCCGCGGGCCCTCTTCTTAAGGAGGTGGGGGCCATGGTCGGCCTGGACCTCCCGGTTTTCAACGAATTGCACGGAAAGATTGCTTTCAGGGACATGCTGGGCATCATTCCCCGTCACGTCCCCCTGATGATTTGGACCGATCCCTTGAACCTCCCCTGGGCGGATGAGGAAAGGGCGGAGCTGGCTGAAAGCGAAAAGACGAGGTGGCTTACGGAGGAGTTCCCCGGCGGGGTCCATTTTCGCCCCGAAGGCGGGGCGGACAGCCTCATCATCCTCGCTCTCTGGACCTACGACATCAAACCGCAGGATCCGGTGTGGCCTCCGGCCTTTCAGCCGGAATACGGGGAAATCGTGATGCGGGGGATGGCGCGCATGATCCCGGGTCTATCCGTTTATCTTGAGAAAATGCCCCCGCCCTGGGTGGACGGCGGATACTACTGCAAAACGCCGGAGAACAGACCCATTATTGGGCCTGTTCCCGTGGACGGGGTCTTTGTGGTCGGCGCCCTTTCCGGTTTCGGGATCATGGCGAGCATGGCGGCCGGTGAGCTTCTCGCAAAACATGTGGCCGGCCGGGAGCTGCCGGAGTATGCGCCCGCCTTTCTTTTGAGCCGCTACGACGATCCTTCCTACCGGAAAATGCTTGTGAACTGGGACGCTACGTTCGGGCAGTTGTGAGTGACAGGGCTTGCATGATTTTGCGGTCCACCCTTGAAAATGGCAGCTGGACAAGTTCCATTGGATCGGCCCACTTCCAGCCGCGCTCCCGGGCCTCTTGCGGTTTTGCTTCTCGGCCTCGGCACGGATAAGCGTGGGCGGTCATTTTGAAATGGGTGTAGCCGTGCCTTACCGAAACCGGCTCTTCTGTTCGGGTTAGCCGGACTTCCACGTGCGGTTTCAATGCTCGCCTCAACGCCTGCCACATGGTCTCGCTTTGTTGCTTTTCTGCCGAGGGAAACCTCCACAGACCCGCCAGAAGACCTTCAGAAGGCCCTTGAACGATCAGGATCCTGCCTTTGCCGTCAAAAAGGACGGGGACGACCATTTCCCTGTGGGGCAGGACCGGCCGCCTCCTTTTGACCGGCAAGGCTCCCTGCAAGCCCCTCTTTGCGGCGAGACAGAGACCATCAAGAGGGCAAACGGCGCAGGAAGGTTTTCGGGGCGTACAAACCGTGGCGCCCAGGTCCATAAGCCCTTGGTTGAACCGCGCCGGGTCCTTTTGAGGGATCAGCTTTTCTGCCAGAGCGAAGATCTGCCTTTGTGTACGACCCTGATCTAGAGCTCCGGTTTGGGCAAAAACCCTGCAAAGCACACGCCGCACGTTTCCATCCACCGCAGGGACCCTTTTCCCATAGGCTGTGCTGGCAATAGCAGCCGCCGTGTAGGGACCGATGCCGGGCAAAAGAAGAAGCTCTTCCTCTGTTGCAGGCAGCACCCCTTGAAGGTGCTCGGCAATCTCCTGAGCCGCTGTGTGCAGGTGACGGGCGCGGGCATAGTAGCCGAGGTTCTCCCAAACCTTCAAGACTTCTTCGAGGCTTGCTGCAGCCAGCGCATGAACGTCGGGGAAGCGGGCCAGGAAGCGACGGTAGTAAGGGAGGACCGTTCGCACCCGGGTTTGCTGGAGCATGATTTCCGAAACCCATATAGCGTAGGGGTCTGTGGTCTTCCGCCAGGGGAGGTCTCTCTGATGTGCGGCGTACCAGCGGAGGATCCTCTCGGCTGCAGGATGCGTAGTGGCAGGCCGCTTACGGGGCATAGGTCGACATGTACTCACTGAGCCTCAGTTTCCTCATCGTATTCTCCGAGCTCATGTACCGGATCTTTCCGAAAACCGGCCGTTCCGGTCCCCACGCCCTGTCATAACGACCTAGGCACCACATGGTTCCTGAATAGGAATTGGGGTCCCTTCCGTCCAGGGCGTACTTGTTGTTCAACTGGATCATGATTTCCAGTGCCTCTCGAGGAGAGGACGTCCACTCAAGAATTTTCTTGCCCCAGACCATCCGAAGGTAGTTGTGAATTCGACCCTCCCTGACAAGTTGGGTTTGTGCTGCGTTCCACAGAGGGTCGTGGGTCTCCGCCTTTTCAAACCGCTCAAGAGGATAAAGATGCGTCCTCCGATCCTTGCCGTGTCGGCTCAAGGTGTTGAGGGCCCATTCCGGAAGGGAATCGTAGCGATCATAGTCTTCTCTCAGCCGGCACATGTTGAACCCGATTTCACGCCAGGTGACGAGTTCATCCAGAAAGGACTCCGCCGCCTCGCTCATGCGCCACCATCCGGCGCGGCCGCCGGTAGCCTTCTTGGGGAGGTGATCGAGGGCCCAGTCTTCCCTTTCTGCCAGACCCTGAAAAACTTCGTGGACGGAAATGTGGCCGAAGTGAAGATAAGGGGAAAGGCCGCTGGTTCCGTCCTCGTCAGGATGATTCCGATTTTCCGGATAAAGGGAGAGCTTGGTGTCAAGGAAGACCTTCAAGCGTTTTGCCGCTTCCTTGGACCCGCCGAGCAACTCCACCGCGGCTACATGATGGTCGATGTTGAGCGCTGAAAAGGCCTTTGGGTCTCCCTCGAGCCATTCCTGGGAAACAGGAGGCCATTGCTTCATAATCTCCTTTGGCACGGGCAAGGGGGCAGCCGGTGTATTGGTTTTCAGAGGCTCCGCTTCTGGCATGAGGGCCAGGTGGGCCGGCAACTCCCTTTGCAGAAAGCGCCTGAAGAATTGGGCGGCCGTGAATGCTGAATCCGCGGCGCCCATGGGAAGCAGGCCGTTGCCGTCCACTTTCTCCATGCGAACGGGCAGGCGCCTGGAGGCTGCCTTGATCATGGACGGGATAAAAAAGGCGGGGAAGTCATCGGTGACCACCACGCATGCCCGGGCGGCAAGCGCGGCAAGAAGGCCTTTGTCCGCATCGGGGAAGGGTTCCACATAAGGATAATAGGCTGCATGGGACTTCTTGAGAGCCTTTGCATTGGCAGCCATGCCGTCGAGGATAAAGCGGTGAAAACGATCGCTCGACCACCTGTAGCCTATGCGCAGCGGTTCGAATATGGTTAAGGGTTTTTTTAGCTCGATGCACCATTCAACGGCGCGCTGAAGGCTGAAATTCCAACGGGTGCGGCGAGCCGCAATCATCCAGTAAAGGACGTAGCCCCCCCTAGGGTTCACAGGGACATCATTGCAGGGGGCAATGCGGATTTCAGGAACCGAAGGCATGTCAAATCTCCTCGAAATGGGCTTCAGTCAAACCGTCAAGGAGCAGAAAAGAGGCGATCCTGATACAGATGATTTCTCCATCGGCTGCCTCAAGGAAGGGCTTGAGATGCGGGTGTCTGAGCAGGAGTTTTTCCCGAACCATGTCTTCTCTGTGAGGGTCTTCAATCTTCCGGAAGGTTCCTGCGATGGTCATGGCTTTTGCCTCGGCGCGATGAGGGCCGGTGTGCTCCTCTCTGGTGTCGACAAGAAGGCTGACTGATGGATTTTCCTTGAGGTTCTTGTACTTTCGGCTGTTCCTGTAGGTGACCATATAGATTTCCCGGCACTCCTCATCCGTGGCGTAGGCCATCAAA